>JAKDNL010000671.1 GCA_030451825.1 Pseudonocardia sp.
CTTCTCTCGGTGCCGCTGCTCGTTCCGCTGGCGCTTCTCTCGGTGCCGCTGCTCGGTCCGCTGGCGCTTCTCTCGGTGCCGCTGCTCGTTCCGCTGGCGCTTCTCTCGGTGCCGCTGCTCGTTCCGCTGGCGCTTCTCTCGGTGCCGCTGCTCGCGGCCATCCCGAGCCGCGCCGGCAGCCGCATGGTGAACGTGGAGCCGGTGCCGGGGCTGCTCCACAACCGCACCTCTCCCCCGTGGTTGGCGCACACGTGCTTGACGATCGCCAGGCCGAGCCCGGTGCCCCCGGTGGCCCGGGAGCGGGCCGGGTCGACCCGGAAGAAGCGTTCGAACACCCGTTGCTGGTGCTCCGCCGCGATGCCGATCCCCCGGTCGGTCACCGCGATCTCCACCGAGCCGTCCACCGCGCGCCGGGTCACCGACACCGACGAGTCCGCGGGCGAGTAGGCGATCGCGTTCTCCACCAGGTTCGTCAGGGCCGTGACCAGCAGCGTCCGGTCACCGTCCACGACCAGACCGGACGCCGGGTCGGCCGCGATCTCCACCGCACCGGACTCGGCGGAGCCGCGGCTGCGCGCGAGTGCCTCGGCCACCATGTCGTCGACCTGCACGGCGGCCAGCTCGGGCAGCCGCTCGGCGCCGGTCAGGCGCGACAGCGCGATCAGCTCGGTGACCAGGTGGCCCAGCCGGTTCGCCTCCCGAAGGATCTTGTCGCCGAACCGCCGGACCTCGACGGCGTCGTCGGCCGAGTCCTCGGCGGGTTCGAGCCCGTCCAGGGTGTCCAGCAGCGCCTCGGCCAGCAGCGCGATCGCGCCGACCGGGGTCTTGAGCTCGTGCGAGACGTTCGCGACGAAGTCCCGCCGGGTCGCCTCCAGGCGCGACACCTCGGAGGTGTCCGCGGCCTCGACCAGTGTGAAGCCGTCTCCGAGGGCACGGACCCTGGCCTGCACCGCGACCGGCCCGCGCGGCGAGCGCTCGAGCGGGGACAGGTCGACCTCCGTGTGGGTTCCCCCGGCCAGCACCCGCAGGCAGGCGGCCCAGGCCCGGGGTTCGAGCCGGGTGTCGGCGACGACGCGCAGCGCCACGGCCCGGGAGTTGTGCGCCACCACGTCGCCGTTGCCGGCGACGACCGCCAGTCCGGAGCCGGACTGGCGGAACGTGCGGTGCAGCAGGTCGCCGAGGGAGGGGGCCTCCCGGTTCGAGGCACGCCCCCGGGCGCGACGTCGGGCCTCCGACCGGGGGGAGCTGCCGAGTCCGCGGTGCAGCAGGGCTCCGGCCGTCAGGCCGAGACCGAGTGCGACGGCCACGATCAGCCACGCGAGCGTGGTCACGGCCGCATAGTAGGCAGTTCACGGGCCCCGGACACAGACGTGGACGCCCGATGGTGACCGGCACGACGCCGCGGCGGGCCAGTGTTCGGCGCCCGTTCACCCGCGGTTCAGGCCGGACCCCCGGAACGCCGGCTACCGCCCCTGCGCCGCCACCCCGGCGATCGCCTCCTGCGCGGCGTCCGGGTCGAGGTAGCGCCCACCCGGTGTCGACGGCATGAACGACTCGTCGAGGTCGTAGACGAGCGGGATACCGGTCGGGATGTTCAGCCCGGCGATGTCGGCGTCGGAGATGCCGTCGAGGTACTTCACCAGCGCGCGCAGCGAGTTGCCGTGCGCGGCCAGCAGGACCGTCTTCCCGGCCCGCAGGTCCGGCACCACCGTCTCGTGCCAGTACGGCAGGAACCGGTCCACGACGTCGGCCAGGCACTCGGTCAGCGGGGCGTCGACCCCGGCGTAGCGCGGGTCGGCGTCCTGGGAGAACTCGCTGCCCTTCTCGATCGGCGGCGGCGGGGTGTCGTAGGACCGGCGCCAGAGCATGAACTGGTCCTCGCCGAACTCCTCGAGGGTCTGGCGCTTGTCCTTGCCCTGCAGCGCCCCGTAGTGACGCTCGTTCAGCCGCCAGTCGCGCACGACCGGGATCCAGTGCCGGTCCGCGGCGTCGAGCGCGAGGTTCGCGGTGGCGATCGCGCGCCGCAGGAGCGACGTGTGCACCACGTCGGGCAGCAGACCTTTCTCGGCCAGCAGCTCGCCGCCCCGGCGGGCCTCGCCCTCCCCCTTCTCCGACAGCGGGACATCCACCCATCCGGTGAACAGGTTCTCCGCGTTCCACACGCTCTGGCCGTGTCGCAGCAGTACGAGAGTCGACATGCGCGACAGCCTGCCAGGCCAGCTAGGGCACGTGCCCGTCCGGGAGCGGGGGTCGGTCGCCGGCGGAGCCGGCGGGGTGGGAAAGACACTGTGACAGGACCGCCCCGAGGATCTCCCGCAGCTGCCCGACCTGTTCGGGCGACAGCGCGTCGAACAGGTGCGCCCGCACCGCGGCCACGTGCCCGGGCGCCGCGGCGACGAGCGCGGCGTGCCCGGCGTCGGTCAGCTCGGCCAGCGTGCTGCGCCGGTCGTCGGCGCACGGGCGGCGCAGCACGAAGGACTGCAGCTCCAGGCGCTTGACCGCGTGCGAGATCCGGCTCTGCGAGCTCTGGGTGATCTCGGCCAGGTCGGTCATCCGCAGCGTGCGCCGCGGAGCCTCGGAGAGCATGGCCAGGATCTGGTAGTAGGCCAGCGGCATCCCGGCGTCGCGCTGCATCTGCCGGTCCAGCGCGCCGTCGAGACGGGCGGTGGTGGCGAGCAGCGTCATCCAGGCGAGCCGTTCCCGCCCGTCGAGCCAGCGCACGTCGTCCACGCCCACAGCATACTTGAACTCTCATGCTTCTACGTATACAGTGACGGTTGAAAGTTCAATCAGATTCGCCGACCAGGGAGTCCGTAGTGCCCGTCCAGCGCCTCAACCACGCCGTCCTCTACGTCCGAGACCTGGACCGCAGCGTCGCCTTCTACACCGAGGCACTGGGCTTCCGGCAGGTCGCCGGGATGCCGGGCCAGGCCGCCTTCCTGCAGGCCGAGGACTCGTCCAACGACCATGACCTGGGCCTGTTCGCGATCGGAGCGGACGCGGCGTCGTCGGCCGCCGGGCGCGGGTCGGTCGGGCTCTACCACCTGGCCTGGGAGGTGGACACGCTCGCCGAGCTGGCCCGGATCGCCGACGTGCTGACCGGGCGCGGATCGCTGGTCGGTGCGTCCGACCACGGGTCGACCAAGGCGCTCTACGCCCAGGACCCGGACGGCCTGGAGTTCGAGGTGAGCTGGCTGGTGCCGGCCGACCGGCTGGGCTCCGACACCGAGATGCGCGTGGACCGCCTCGACCTGCCGGCCGAGATCGAGCGTTACGGCGCGCAGACCCGCGGCGGGGTCGGGGTGTCGGTTCCGGTCGCCTGACGGCCCCTGCCCGCGCGTGATCGGCGCAACCGGCAGGAAGGCGCCCGCAGTGGGGGGTTTCGGGCGGGTT
>JAKDNL010000672.1 GCA_030451825.1 Pseudonocardia sp.
ACGCAGAGCATCTCCTCGGGCAGCACGCCGATCTTGCCGCCGAAGCCGCCGCCGACGTCGGGGGCGATCACGCGGAGCTTGGACTCCGGGATGCCGAGCGTCACGGTCGTCATGGTGCGCAGGATGTGCGGTACCTGGGTGGCCGACCAGATGGTGATCTGCTCACCGGTCGGGTCCACGACGCAGGAGCGCGGCTCCATGAACGCGGGGATCAGGCGCTGCTGGCGGAACCGGCGCTTGAGCACGATCTGGTCCGGGTCCGACCCGGCGGTCCTGATCGCCTCGTCGACGCTGTCGCCGGTACCCATCGCACCGGAGTCGAAGACCCAGGTGGCGGAGACGTTGGTACCCAGATCCGGGTGCACCAGGTCGGCGCCGTCCTTCGACGCCGCCTCCATGTCCAGGATCGCGTCCTGCGGGTCGTAGTCGACCTCGACGAGCTCGGCGGCGTCCTTGGCCTCGGCCATCGACCGGGCGACGACGACGGCGACACCCTCACCGGAGAAGCTCACCCGTCCGATGCCGAGCACCGGGCGCTGCGGGGCCTTCTGGTCCGGCGTGACCGGCCAGGCGCACGGCATGCCGACGGCCTCGGCGCCCAGGTCGGCCGCGGTGTAGACGCCGAACACGCCCGGGGCCTTCTCGGCCTCGGACTTGTCGATCGACGTGATCGTGGCGCGGGCCAGCGTCGAGCGGACTACCGCGATGTGCAGCGTGCCGGGAGGAGTGATCGAGTCGGTGTAGCGGGAGCGACCGGCGATCAGCCGCGCGTCCTCCTTGCGGACGCGGGCCTTGCCGATCTCTTTCGTGGTGGGTTCGGCGGTCGTCGTCACTTAGTTCCCTCCTCCGGCGACCGGGGCGCCCTGCGCCACGGCACCCGGCTTCATGTTCTTCGCCGCGCTCTGCACCGACCGCACGATGTTCTGGTAACCGGTGCAGCGGCAGAGGTTGCCCTCGATCCCCTCACGGACCTCGTGCTCGGTCGGGTCGGGGTTGTCCCCGAGCAGGTCGACCGCTGCCATGATCATTCCCGGCGTGCAGTAGCCGCACTGCAGGCCGTGGCACTCACGGAAGGCCTCCTGGACCGGGTGCAGCTTCCCGTCGCGGGCCAGCCCCTCGATCGTGGTGACCTCGCCGCCGTCGACCTGCACGGCCAGGACCGAACAGGACTTCACGCTGCGCCCGTTCAGATGGACTGTGCACGCCCCGCAGTTGCTGGTGTCGCAGCCGATCAGTGTCCCCGTCTTCCCCAAGGTCTCCCTGAGGTACTGCGCGAGCAACAACCGAGGCTCGACCTCGTCGGCGTAGTTCACGCCGTCGACGGTGACCCTGACCTGTGTCATGAAATCTCACTCCTCGTCCGCGACCACGCGCTGGTGGACGCGCGGGATCTTCCGGGGACCGCCGGGGCGAGCACCGACCGCGGGAGGCGGTGGCGCGCCTCGGCGCCGCGCACGTTGCTGTGGCGGCGCCCACATCACACTCCCGATCATCTTGGGGTGCAAGGCGCCGAGCCCACAGATCCGCGGCGTGCGTCGCGTTGTGCCACGCAAACCCCGAGGCCGGTTCCGCCCCCCTTCCGCAAGCACGGACATCCCCTTCATCCGATGCCGCACGCGCGGATCCGAGACCGGACAGATATCACCCGTTCGGACCAGCCCCGATGGACTGGCCAGGGCTTGACAAGGTAGGCGAGCCTTACTTCGCCTTCGGAGCGCTCCCGGGCCCCGCGGGGCGGAGCGGGGCCGTGGTCCGGCGGCGGATCGCGCCCCACCAGAGCCCGGCACCGTAGGCCAGGTCGTCCAGCCGGTGCGCGATCAGGAAGCCCACCGGCCCGGGGCGGGCGTGCGGATCACGCCCTCGGTGCACCCACCAGTCGGCGACGCCTTCGGCCAGCGCGGCCGCGCACACCGCCCGCCGGGCCCGCGACGAGAACGGCCATGCGAGCGCGGCGACCGGCCAGAAGTGCCGGGTCAGCGCGGACCCGACCTGCCACACCGCACCCGAGAGACCCAGCGCGGTCAGGCGCGCGGCGGAGCGCCGGGGATGGTCGAGCCGGGTGAGCTTGCGCGACAGGCGCTCGGTCGCCACCGCCGTCACGACGGCCGCGCCGGCCACCGACCACCGGCGTTGCACGAGCAGGAGCGCGCAGACCGCCGCCGACCACGGCGAGAGCACCACCGGCGGCACCGCCCCGGGGTGGCGCAGCGCGAGCGGAGCCGCGCCGGTGCCGTAGAAGGTCTTGCGCAGCAACCACTCCGACGGGTCGGTGCGGTGGTCGTGGGCGACCCGGGCGGTGGGTTCGTAACGCATCCGCCAGCCCGCCGCGTGCAGTCGCAGCACCAGGTCGACGTCTTCGGCGACGTGCATGTCCTCGTCGAACGCGGTCCGCCCGTGCCCGGTGACGGCGTCGACGCGGACCAGCATCGCGGCGCTCGGGACGTAGGCGACCCGGGAGCGGGGCACGATCAGCGCCGGATCCGGGCCGAGGTCCAGCGAGGACCGTACGGCCTCGTAGCGGGCGATCGCGCCGCGTGCGGCGCCGGCGTCCGGGACCGGCCCGAGCGCGACGATCCGGGGCGCGACCATCGCCACGGCCGGGTCGGCCGCGTGCGCGAGCAGCGGCGCGAGCCAGCCCGGCTCCGGGACGACGTCGGAGTCGAGGAACACCACGAACGCGGTGTCCGCCGCGGCCAGCCCGGCGTTGCGGGCCGCGGCCGGGCCGCGTGAGCGCTCGTGGCGCAGGACCAGCCCGCCGGCCGCCGACACCCCGTCGGCGACGGTCCGCGGGTCGTCCGAGCCGTCGTCGACGACGACGAGGCCGCCGAGGTTCGCGGGCAGCGTGCCCAGCAACCGGTACAGCGACCGGCCCTTGACCGGCACCACCACCGTCACCTGGTCGGCGCCGGAGACTTTCTCCCCGTGTGGTGCCCGATCCCGGTCCGCGGGGAACACGGGGTGCGCCAGGCCGGCGTCGAGCAGGCGGCGGGCGAGGGCACGCGTCGTCGGGTCGGTGACGGTGAGCGCGGTGTACGAGTCGGCCGCCAGCAGGTCACGAGCCGTGCGGCTCAGGTGCACCAGACGGGGCGGGGCACCGCCGAGCAGGGCCGCGCCCCCGTCGATCCGCCGCGCGCGGCGGTCCAGGACGATCCGGAACCCGTCGGGCAGGCCGACGTCGTGCGGTCCGTCGGCCGTGGCGGGGAGATCCATCCTCGGAGCCTGGCATTCGCCGTGGCGACGTGCGGGCCGGACTCGTCACACTCCGGGGCGTGACCGAGACCCCGCTGCCCGGGAACCCGCTGCCCGAGAGCCGGCTGCCCGAGCCCCCGCTACCGCTACCGCTACCGCTACCGCTACCGCTACCGCTACCGCTACCGCTACCGCTAC
>JAKDNL010000103.1 GCA_030451825.1 Pseudonocardia sp.
CGTCGATCCCGGGCCGGCAACGCATTGTCCGCCCGTGGGCGCCGGTCTCCTGGGGAGGGGCAGGCATCCACGGGCGGACTCCCGCGCGGTCTCGCGGCTCAGCTACCCCGCAGCGCCCGGCGCATGATCTTGCCCGTGGTGGTGCGGGGCAGCTCGTCGAGGAACTCGATCTGTCGCGGGATCTCGTGCGGGGCCAGCCGGGAGCGGACGTGCGCGCGCAGCTCGTCGGCCAGCGCGTCGTCGGCACTCACCCCGGGGCGCACGACGACGAAGGCCTTGGGCACCTGACCGCGCCGCTCGTCCGGCACCCCGATCACCGCCGCCATCGCCACCGCGTCGTGCCCGCCGAGGCTCTGCTCGATCTCGCCCGGGCCGATCCGGTAGCCGGCGGAGTTGATCACATCGTCCTTGCGGGACTCGAACCAGACGTAGCCGTCGGCGTCCTGGCGGGCGAGGTCGCCGGTGAGCAGCCAGTTCCCGTGGAACTTGGCCGCGGTGGCCTCCGGGTTGCGCCAGTACTCGAGCATCGTCGACGGCGTCCGGCGGTCCAGCGCGAGCTCGCCGACGGTGTCGAGCACCGGCTCGCCGTCGTCGCCGAGCACGACGGCCGTGGTCCCGGGCATCCCCTTGCCCAGCGATCCCGGCCGGATCGGGTAGACCGATGCGCAGTTGCCGATGCAGGCGTTGAGCTCGGTCTGGCCGTAGCCCTCGTTCACGATCGTGTCGAAGTACTCCTCGGTCCACGTGAGCAGGTCCGCGCCCAGCGCCTCGCCGCCGGAGCAGATCGCTCGGAAGGCGAACCCGCCACCGGACACACCGGACGCCCGGATCACCCGCAGCGCGGTGGCCGGCAGCAGGGTCAGCGTGACCTCGAACTCGCGCATCAGCCAGACGGCGCGGTCGGCGGTGAACGCGGGTTCGCGGTCCACCACCACCGGCAGCCCGTGGAACCAGGCCGGCACCAGGATGTCCATGATCCCGGCGATCCACGCCCAGTCCGCCGGGGACCAGAGCACATCGTGGCGCTTCGGGTAGAACTCGTAGATCGTCTCGAACGCGGGCAGGTGCCCGAACACGATCCGGTGCGCGTGCAGGGCGCCCTTCGGGTCCCCGGTGGTGCCCGAGGTGTAGATCAGGAACGCCGGGTCCTCGGCCGCCGTGTCCACCGGCGTGAACTCCGGCGACGCGGCCGCGAGCGCCGCCTCGTAGGACTCCTCCCCCGCGCCCCCGATCACCAGCAGCGGCACCGCCTCGCCGCCGTCGTCGAGGGCCTCGCGCACCTTGTCCGCGTTCGCCGACGCCGTCACCACGGCCTTCGCCCCGGCATCGCGCAGGCGGTAACGCAGCGCGTCCGGCCCGAACAGCGACGACAGCGGCAACGCGATCGCACCCATCCGGAACATCGCGACGAACCCGACGCCGGCCTCGAACGACGCCGCGCTCACCAGCCCGACGATGTCACCGGGCCCGATGCCGAGCGAGGTCAGGGCGTTGGCCAGCCGGTTCGACGACTCGGTGACCTCGCCGAACGTGAAGTCCCGCGACGTGCGGTCGACCTCGACGACGGTCAGCGCGCGGGCGCCGGGGTCCTGCCGGTCGGCGCAGGCCACCCCGAGGTTGAACCGCTCCGGGATCTCCATCGTGGCGAAGTCGACCTGCTCCCAGAGCTCCTGGTAGCTCGCGGCGGGGCGCAGCAACGGACGTTCCATGACGACTCCCGGTGGCCCGCAACGACGAGGACTCCCACCACGGTAGGGCAACGTTGCCCGGGCCCGGTCGAGGATCTTCCGAAGTTTCTTCCCCCGGAGCGATGAGTCGGCGGCACGCCGGCGGTACATACCGTCGTCCACACCGTCCCGCCGCCGGCGGGGCCGGGACGAAACCGGGAGGAACCACCGTGAACACCACCGCGCAGACCACCGTCGACACCGAGATCCGCGCCGTACTGGAGCGGCTCTACGGCGCATGGGCCGACGGCGACGCGGACGCCTTCGCCGCCCTCTACACCGACGACGCGACCGTGGCCATGCCCGGCGTGTTCCACCAGGGCCGCGACGCGGTCCGGTCGTTCATGGCCGCCGCGTTCGCCGGCCCGCTGGCGGAGTCCCGCGGGATCGACGAGGTCCGCGACATCCGGATGCTCGGCGGTGACGCGGTCGTCGTGTCCAGCGTCGCGGGCATCCTGATGTCCGGCGAGACCGAGGTGCCGTCCGACCGGGAGCGGTCGGCGACCTGGGTGCTGGTCCGCGACGGCGACTGGCGGATCGCGGCCTACACGAACACTCCGCGGCACTGAGACGCCGACGGTGCCCGACGAAACGGTCCGGTCCAACCCGGCGATTCCACGAGCATGACGACCGCGATCGCGCAGGACTTCGACGCGGCCGTCGCACCGCACCGCCGCGAGCTGGTGGTGCACTGCTATCGGATGCTCGGCTCCGTGCACGAGGCCGAGGACCTGGTGCAGGAGACGATGCTGCGCGCCTGGCGGGCCCGCGACCGTTACGACGAGCACCGGGCGTCCGTGCGGACCTGGCTCTACCGGATCGCCACGAATGCCTGCCTGAGCGCGCTGAAGGGCAGTGCGCGCCGGCCGCTGCCCTCCGGGCTCGGCGGGGCGAGCGAGGACCCGGACACCCCGCTCGTCCCGTCGTTCGAGGTGCCGTGGCTGCAGCCGTTCCCGGCCGCACCCGACGACCCGGAGTCCCGGGCGATCGGGCGCGGGACGCTGCGGCTGGCGCTTGTCGCGGCCATGCAGTCGCTGCCCCCGCGCCAGCGCGCCGTGCTGGTGCTGCGCGACGTGCTGGAGTTCTCGGCGACCGAGGTGGCCGGCCAGCTCGACACCTCGACTGCCGCGGTGAACAGCGCTCTGCAGCGGGCGCGGGCCGCACTGGGCGACACGGCGGTGCACGAGGACACGGTCGTCGACGACGGCGCGGCGCGCGAGGTCGTCGATCGCTACGCAGCCGCGTTCGAGGCGGCCGACGTGGACGCGTTGGTCACGCTGCTCACCGAGGACGCGGTGCTGGAGATGCCGCCGGTCCCGCTCTGGTACCGGGGCCGCGCGGACTACGGGCGGTTCATCACCCGGGTGTTCGCGATGCGCGGCACCGGCTGGCGGATGGTCCCCACCACGGCGAACGGCCAGCCGGCGCTGGCCGCCTACTGCCCCGGCGACGACGGAGCCCTGCACCTGCACACGCTGCAGGTGTTCGCCGTGGTCGGCGACCGGGTCGCGCACACGGTGGTGTTCCAGGACCCCACCGTATTCGCCGCGTTCGGGCTGCCCGGTCTCCGGTAGGCCCCGCCCGTGCTCGGAGAGCCGTTCCCCGGATCCGACGCCGAGGACGAACCGCCCGTCCGAGAGCAGCGCGGTCGTCGCCGCGGCCTGGGCGATGATCGCCGGGTGGTAGCGGACGGTCGGACAGGTCACCCCGGTCGCCAGCTCGATCCGATCGGTGCGGGCCGCGATCGCGGCCAGGATCGACCAGGCGAAGCCGGAGTGCCCGTGGCTGTCCAGCCAGGGATGGAAGTGGTCGCTGATCTCGACGAAGTCGAAACCGGCCTCCTCGGCCCGCACGGCCTGACGCACCATCTCCTGCGGGGAGAAGGCCTCCGCGAACAGCTTGAACCCGATCTGCACAGCACGTCCTCTCGTGGGTGGGCGTGCGATGCGTACCCGGCGACGTCGCCGATCAGTCCTGCGGGCGGCCGGGCCGGGTGCGAGCGGATGCCGGTCACCGGGGCGTTGCGCCGCACGAGATCCATCACACGCCCTGACCGTCCGGTGGGGACAGGACGCACTCTGTGTGATGCGGCAGGGCTCTGACGTGCACGAACGGCGGATCCGCGACCTCGGAAGTGCCCGTGGACATCGGCCGGACGGTGGGTACGGTGGAACCGTCCACAATCAGCCGAGGTGCCCAGCGGACATGCGCGGCGTCGCGTGGCCATGGGCGTCCGCCGTCTCGTCCGGAGGTCCGTGCCATGAGCGCTGAGCCGCTGGTGAGCACCGAGCAGTGCACCGGGACGACCTGGCCGCGGCCGCAGTCGCGGGTCCGCCTGGACGAGTCGGCGCCGCAGGCCGGGGTCCGGGTACTCGGGGTGGCGGGCGAGATCGACCGCCCGGAGGCCGAGGCGATCCTGGACCGGCTGGTCGTGCTGCTCCGGGCCCCGGACGCGCAACTGGTGGTGCTCGACCTCAGTGCCGTCCGGTTCATGGGCTCACACGGGCTCACGGCCGTGGTGCACGCCCAGCGGAGGGCCGCGGCGCTCGGCCGGACCCTGCGCGGGGTCACCGGCGCGGCGAACCGCGCGGTCTCCCGGCCGATCACGATGACCGGTCTGGACTGGGTCATCGACTGGTTCCCGGCCCTGCCCGAGGCAACGGTCCTGAAGCGGCCCTGAAGCGGCCCTGAAGCGGCCCTGAGTACGGCCGACGCCCCGCCCCGCCGGACGGGGGTTAGCCTGCGGCGAGAACACGCCCGGCCGCACACCGCCCCGGGCGGAGCCCGGAGGAGACGATCATGGGTGAGCCGACGACGCTCGCGGTCGAGGTGGCGGACGGGGTCGCGCAGCTGCGCCTGGACCGTCCGGCCGCGGCCAACGCGATGAACCACGCGATGTGGTTCGAGCTGCGCGACACCGTCCGTGCACTGGATGCTGACCCGTCCGTCCGGGTCGTGGTGATCTCCGGCAACGGCCGCAACTTCTGCTCCGGGATCGACCTGGAGATGCTCGGCGGGCTGCGCGAGGCTGCCGGTGGCGACTCCCGCGGGCACGGGTCCGACGAGCTCCGCCGGACCATCCTCGACCTGCAGGACTGCCTGACCAGCGTCGAGCGCTGCCGCAAGCCGGTGATCGCCGCCGTGCACGGGGTGTGCATCGGCGCGGGGCTCGATCTCGCCGTGGCCTGCGACCTGCGCTACGCCTCCGAGGACGCGAAGTTCGTGCTCAAGGAGGTCGACATGGGACTGGCCGCCGACGTCGGCGTGCTGCAGCGGCTGCCCCGCATCGTCGGCGAGGGCGTCGCCCGCGAGCTGGCCTACACCTGCCGCCCGGTCGGTGGCGCCGAGGCCGCGCAGCTGCGCCTGGTCAACGAGGTCCTCCCGGACGCCGACGCGCTGGCCCAGCGCGTCGCGGCACTGGCCGCCGAGCTCGCGGCGAAGTCCCCGCTCGCGCTGCGCGGCACCAAGCAGGCCATCACCTACGCCCGCGACCACTCGGTGGCCGACGGGCTCGAGCAGATCGCGACCTGGAACGCCGGCATGCTGATCTCCGCGGACCTGGAGGAGGCGCTGTCCGCCTTCGCCGAGAAGCGACCCGGTCGCTACCGGGACTGATCGGGCCTATCGGCCGGGCGTCTCCACCACGACGTTCGTCGACTTGATGACCGCGACGGCCAGCTCCCCGGGAGCCAGCCCGAGCTCGGTGGCCGCCTCGGTGCTCATCAACGACACCACGCGGTGCGGTCCACACTGGATCTCGACCTGCGCCATCACGGTGTCGGCGATCACCGAGGTGACCAGCCCGACCATCCGGTTGCGGGCCGAGGAGCGGATCGACGACTTCTCGCCGGGCAGCGTGGCGTGCGCGCGACTGAACGTGGCCAGATCGACGCCGTCGATCACCTTGCGGTTCGACGCGTCGGTGCGGACCGACAGATGCCCCTGTTCGACGTAGCGGCGCACCGTGTCGTCGCTGACGCCGAGCAGCTCCGCCGCGTACGAGATCCTGAACATCGCCACCGCGCCGATGCTAGGACCACCGGCGACGCGACCGGACCCCGACCCGGCCGTCGCAGGGACGAGCCACCTGAACGAGAGCTGCTCTCGTCCACCCGGCCGGTACGAGAGCAGCTCTCGTCCAGTCGCCGAGATGCCAGCCGACGAGATGCCAGCCGACGAGATGCCAGCCGACGAGATGGCAGCCGACGAGATGGCAGCCGATGAGGTGGCAGCCGATGAGGTGTCGGCGGGATGCGGGGCACGGTGGTGGGTCAGCGGTACCGGAGGCCGTCGTCGAGATCGGCCTCGGGCAGGACGGCGCGCTCGTGGTCGTGCTCGTGCATGTGGGTCCACGGGTCACGGTCACCCTGGCGGAACATCCGGTCCTGCGAGCGCATGACGTACCCGGCGTTGAAGTTCTCCGGGTCGGACCAGGGCAGCATCGGCATGTCCTCGTCCCCGGGACGCAGCTGCGGGACGACCGTCGACGCGCCTCGCTCGGCCATCTGATCGAAGATCCGCCCGACGACGTCGTTGACCAGATCCACGCGCAGCGTCCAGCTGTGCCGGAAGTAGCCGAACGCGTACGCCATGTTCGGCACGCCGCTGATCATGATCCCGCGCCAGGTGACCCGCTTCGCGAAGTCGACCGGCTCTCCGTCCACGGTGAACGGGATGTCGCCGAACACCGACAGGTTGAAGCCGGTGGCGGTGACGATGATGTCGGCCTCGAGCACCTCTCCCGAGGAGACGGCGACGCCCTTCTCGGTGAACTCGGTGATCGTGTCGGTGACGACGGAGGCCGTGCCCTCGCGCATGGCCTCGAAGAAGTCCCCGTCCGGCACGATCACGATCCGCTGCTGCCAGGGCCGGTACTGTGGGGCGAAGTGCTTCTCGATGTCGGTGCCCTCGGGGAGCAGCGGCCGGATCGTCTCGGTCAGGAACTCGTGGGCCTCGGCCGGGCTGTCCCGCGAGACCGAGGCGAGCCAGTCGTACTGGGTGATGTACTGGCGGCGCAGGATCTCGTGCGTCCATTCCGGCGGTAGATCCAACGGCTCCAGCATCGTGGCGAGTTCGTGGACGGTCGGGGACGGGAACCAGTACGACGGCGAGCGCTGCAGCATCGTCACGTGTTCGGCGTCGCGGGCCATCGCCGGGACCACGGTCGCCGCGGTCGCCCCGGAGCCGATGACGAGCACCCGCTTCCCGGCGTGGTCGAGGTCGTCGGGCCAGGTCTGTGTGTGCACGATGGTGCCCTCGAAAAGCTCCGTGCCGGGCCATTCGGGGGTGTAGGGCTCGTCGTGGCTGTAGTAGCCCTGGCACATCCACAGGAACGTCGCGGTGAGCCGCAGCCGCTCGCCGGTGTCGCTCCGGTGCACCTGCGCCGTCCACCGGTTCTCCCCGGACGACCAGCTCAACCCGGTGACGCGGTGGTGATAGCGGATGTGACCGGTGAGGTCGTCCTCGTCGATGACCTCGTCGAGGTAGTTCAGGATCTCGCCACCGGCGGCGATGGACGAGCCCCGCCACGGCTTGTGCCGGTAGCCGTAGGTGAACAGGTCGCTGTCCGACCGCGCGCCGGGGTACTGGTGCGTCCACCAGGTCCCGCCGCGGTCGTCCTGCGCCTCGAGGACCGCGAAGCTGCGCCCGGGGAACTGCGTCCGCAGCCGGTGCGCGGCGCCGATGCCGGACACCCCGGCCCCGATGATCAGAACGTCGAGGTGCTCGGTCTCGCTGCTGCGCTGCTGCTGATCGGCTGTGGCGGCACGGGTCATGGGCCGTTCTCCCTGGGTCGACGGTGACCGGATACGCCGACGATAGGCCCGACCGTGGCGACCTGTTCTGTCCGAACTTCGGACGGTTCCGCGCTTGACCGGTGCCGCATGATGTGAGTTGGACTACATGGAGGTGCCGTGCATGGGTGACGTCCTCGCTCGTCGCAGGCTCCTCACCTCCGCCCGGGCCCGGCTCCTGGACCGGCCCGACGCCGACCTGCCCGGGATCCCGGGACACCTGGCCGCCTCCTGGCGCCGGAGCCTCGCCCACGGCGCCGATCCGGGGGTGGTGGACAACCGGCACCACCCGGACCTGGACGTGGATCCCGGCTGGTGCGGTGCGCCCGTCCGGTGATCGAGCAGCTGGCCGAGCAGACCGCCGACGTCCCGGTGTGCGTCGTGCTCACCGACGACCGGGCCCGCCTGCTCGTCCGGCTGGACACGACGGCATCGATCGGGCGGGCCGCGGACGACAACCACTTCGCCGAAGGGTTCTCCTACGGCGAGGGCGCGGTCGGCACCAACGGGGTCGGCACCGTCCTGGAGACCGGCGGGTCGGTGCACGTCGTGGGTGCCGAGCACTTCGTCGAGCCGCTGCAGCCCTACGCCTGCGCCGGCGCACCGGTGCGCGACCCGTTCACCGGACGGATCGAGGGAACCGTGCCGCGGCGGCCGCGGCTCTGGGGGTGGCCCGCTCGACGCTCTACCGCAAGATCGCGCAGTACGGCATCACCGCCTGAATCACCGCCGCAATCGTGCCTCGGTCACGATGAGCGGCGACGTGGTTCCTATCGGTGACCGGATCGCTTAAGCTGGGCGAGGTGGAGCACTTGCGAACGTTCGGTTGGCGGATGGCAGGAGCGATCATGGGCGTCACCGGTTCGGTACGCGGATGTGGATGCGGCTGTTCGAACTGCACCGGTCCTGGATGTGGCTGCTGCCCCAACTGCTGACACCCCACGAACGCACGTGACGCTGCCCGCTTGGCGCCCAGCACGACCCTGCGTCGGCCGGCGATCGTCACGCGAGTATCGACCACATCCGGCGGCTTCTGGTTCAGGGCTCCTCGTTGTCGGGTAGCGCGGCCCGGGCATCGAGGATCTGCCGGATCACCTCGGGGGCGATGTCGGGCCGCCGTCGGGAAACGGCCTCGACGTCGGCCTCTCCCGCCCCGGCGTGCCCGAACGCGTCGACGGCGCAGAGCACCCGCGCGACCGTGCCCTGATCGACGCCGCTGGCGGCGGCGACCGCCCTGCGGTCCCGCTCGTGGCGGGGGTAGGGCTCCTCGGACGGGCCGGGCAGGGCAGGGCGTGAGCGCGCCCCGGACCGGCGGGCCTGCACGGTCCCGTACAGGGCCCCGAACCCCGCCGCCATCAGCGCGCAGATGACCAGCACCGGGATGGGGTCGCCCGGTGCAACCCAGAGAACCGCGAACCAGGAGAACGCGAGCAGGACCGCGGCGCCACCGCAGGCGTTGAGCAGTCGCGCGGTCGCCGCGGAGCCGATCTCGCGCGGCGGCGCACCGGCCGTGCACGGCGCGCACGCTGTCCGGCACTCCTGCAGCAGGACTGCGAGCGATCGCGGTCCGAGCCCGTAGCTGTCGGGCATTCGGGTGGTCAGGGTGAGGCCACGGACCCTGAGCTTGTCGAGCAGATCGGTCGTCGTGTCCTCGGGCCGGGTACTGGTGAACCCGACTCCCGGGCCGTCGTCGCCGGTGACGGCGCCGGAGAAGCGGTCGATCTCCGACCAGTTCCAGGCCCGTTCCCGGAATGCGTGGCGCATCCAGACCCCCTGGCGGTCCAGCCAGAGCCCACCCGAGCCGGGCAGGGCCGCGACCAGGTGGAACAGCATGAACGGGCCCACCCCGGCGGCGCAGATCGCGGCCATCCACGGACGGTCGAAGACCCGGGCCAGCACCACCGCGACCACGATCACCACTCCGAGGGCGCCGGCGCCGAGGACACGCGCCACGCGGGCCCCGGGCCGCAGGGGCACGGTCACGGTCCGCCCCTCGAGCAGGACCCGCGCCACCGCCGCGACGACGGCTTCCTGGGGCGCCGCAGGATCGACGTCGTCGATACCGGCACGCGTCAAGAGCCGCCGCACCTGCGCGGGAGTGCTCAACGGAATCGACGCCACAGCCCACCACACTAGATCGACGTTGCTGCTGACGGACATGGCGGGAAACGGATGGAGCCGGCACCCCACTCCTCGGGACGCGAAATCGGGTAGCGGGCGGATGCGAACTTTGGTATCACAGTCGTACTAGTAAAAGCTCCATGTCGAGGCGACTCAGGACCGGAGGGTGTTCGATGAACGACTACGTCTTCGGGGCGACCGATCTCGTCGATCAACAGCGGGAGGCCATGCAACGGTGCCTCGACCCGAACACGTTCACGCAGCTGGAGAGCCTCGGGGTCGGCCCGGGCTGGCGATGCCTGGACGTGGGAGGCGGCGGTGGCTCGGTCGCGAACTGGCTCGCCCGGCAGGTAGGGACGACCGGCTCGGTCCTGGTCACCGACACCGCTCCGGACGGTCTCCGCAGCACGGAGATCGTCGAGGTGCGTCAGCACGACATCGTCACCGACGACCTCCCCGAAGCCGAGTTCGACCTGGTCCATGCCCGGTTGGTGCTCCTGCACCTGCCCGAGCGCCGTCGGGCGCTGGCCCGCATGGTCCGCGCGCTGAGGCCGGGCGGATGGCTGCTCCTCGGCGAGTTCGACTGCACCTGGCTGCGGGTCCTGGCGACGACGGACCCGGAGGCCGGCGTGGTGTTCGCGCGGTTCCATCGCGCTCTGTGCACGGTGCTGGAACAGGCCGGCGCCGACGTCCGGTGGGGCGTGCATGCCTACCAGGCGGTTCGGGAGCTCGGGCTGGTCGAGGTCGGATCGCTCGCCCGCGCGACCCCCTGGCCCGGGGGCGGCGACGGCGCACGCTGGCTGGATATCAACTCCCGCCAGCTCGAGGACCAGTTGCTCGGCACGGGCCTGGTCACGGCCGGGGACCTCGACGGTGTACGCGCATCGCTGGGTGATCCCGCATTCGTCGTCAGCTCGTACCTGACGATCTCGACCTGGGGCAGGCGCCCGCTCGGCGACACCCCCGGGTGGGCCGCGCGATGACCGGTATCGGTGCCGTGCCCGCGCCGCTCCGGCTGGCCGCGGCGGGCATGGTCGCGCTGCTCCTGGTGCTGGCGGCGCTACCGGTGATGATGGCGCTCGATCCCGCCGCGACCGCTGCCTCCGTCACGCGCCAGGACCCGTCGCTGAGTCCCGCGGACGTGGAGTTCGGTGTGTCGGCATCGATCGTCTATGCGGCGGGATTGCACCTCGTCTACGGAGCCGTGCTGCTGTGGCTCGGGCTCAAGAGCCTGCGACGTCGTCGCTGGGCCCGTATCGCGCTGACGGTCGCGCTGGTCCTGGCCACCCTCAACAGCATCGACTCGGCGACGAAGGGCCCCGAGTACGTCTGGTGGGCGATCGCGGGTGACGTGCTCCACGTCGGGATCGTCGGCCTGCTGTGGCTGCCACGGTCGGTCCGCGAGTACTTCGCCGCCGCCCGGGCCGAGCAGCGTCCCCGCGGAGTGACATGCCCAAGCTGATCGACCACGACGAACGCAAGAGGCTGCTGGCGGAGGCGACCTGGCGGGTGATCGTGCGTGACGGGGTCGCCGCGGCCTCCGTCCGCACGGTCGCCGCGGAAACCCGCCTGTCCACGGGATCGCTGCGACATCTGTTCGGCAGCCACGCGGATCTGCTCGTGTTCGCGCTGCAGCTCGTCATCGACCGCGCCGTCGCGCGCGTGGCGTCCCTGCCGCCGCAGCCGAACGCGGAGCAGGAAGTCGAAGCCGTGGCCGCGGAACTGCTGCCCCTGGACCGCGAGCGTCGCGCCGAGATGGAGGTCTATCTCGCCCTGTTCACCGCAGCCAACACGACCGTCGACCTGCGGGAAACCCGGGACGTGGCCCACCAGCGGGTGCAGGACGCCTGCCGATGGATGATCGGGCGGCTCGCCGAGGGGGCCGCTCTCGACGCCGGCGCCGATCGGGAGCTCGAAGCGCTCAGGCTGCACGCCCTGCTCGACGGCCTCGCTGCGCACCTGATCTACGACGTCGCCGGCGCCGATCCGGACTGGGCCCGCCGGGTCCTCCGGCGTCACATCCGATCACTCACGACGTCCGGTTCGTAGCCATGGGGCGGGCTACCGCACGGCATTCATGACTCCACGTGTCGCAGGAAGGTCGACACGAGCCGGCCGACCTCGTCGGGCTGCTCGGCGAACAGCCCGTGGGCGGCGCCCTCAACACGGTGTACCTCGACGTCAGGGATCAGCCGGGCCCGGTCCGCGACGCGTCCGACGTCGTGCACGGGGCTACGGGCACCGACGACGACCAGCGTCGGGACCTCGATCGCCCGCAGGCGCCTGTCGTCGAGCCGTTCGGGCGGCGGCACCGCCCGGCTCCGGTGCTCAGTCAGCGCCGTGACCAGCAGTTCCCGCAACGGTTCGGGTACCTCAGTCCCACCCCGGCACCACCGCAGGAACTCCGCGGCCCGGGTTCGCGAACCGGAGATCGCCACCGCGGCGAGCCGCCACCAGAAGCCGGGTCGCACCGGTGCGAGCGAACGAGCAGGCTCGAGGGCCACGACCGATCTCATTCGCGTCGGCATCCGAGACGCGCAGGAGAGGGTGAGCGCCGCGCCGGCGGACAGCCCCACCAGGTGCACCCGCTCCAGCCCCGCGCCCGAGAGCGTCTCCTCCAGCCAACGGCAGCGGGCTGCGGCATCGGGCACCCGCGCGGTCTGCGTGCTCGAGCCTGCCTCACCGACCACGTCGACCGCGAGCACCGGGTGGCCGGCGAACGCGGGCAGCAGAGGCGACCAGGTCGCCGCGTTCGCGCTACCGCCGGCGAGCAGCACAACCGGTGCCCCGGGGCCGCCACCGGTGCGGACGACCCCCGTCGGCCCGAACGAGGTGGCGATCTCGGTTCGCTCGTGCGGTGGCCACCGCTGCGCGAACACCTCGTCATAACAGCGGGCGAAGCGCTTGCGCGCCGTGTCGTCGACGAACCCGCTGAGCTCCACTCCCGCTACATTACGGATGTAATGGTAGAGCGACAAGATGAAGGCACTCGACGGGCTGCGATCGCCGACGCGGTCGGGCGTGTTCTCGCACGCGGAGCGGGCGGCTTCCCCGGCATGCGGGAGATCGCCGCCGAGGCCGGCGTGACCACCGGCGCCCTCCAACACCATTTCCGCACCAAGGACGAGCTGCTGCTGTTCACGCTCGAACGCCACGGCCACCGCTGGATCGATCGGCTCCGCACCCGCGCGGACCGCCCAGGCCCACTGCCCGCGCCTCGCCCGGTGTTGCGGGCCGTCGTCGAGGAGCTGCTCCCGCTCGACGACGAGCGCACCGCCGAGGCCGCCGTGGCGATCGCGTTCGTCCTGCCTGCCGCGACCACGCCCGCCCTGGCAGAGCACTATCGCCGGCAACGGGCAATCCTGCACGAACTCCTCGCCGAGCAGTTCGACCGGGCCGACACCGCGAACCCCGACGCAGCGGCCGACCTGCTCCTGCACGCGGTCGAGGGCATGCGGACGGACTGCCTCCTGCTCGGACGCGACGCCGTCGACATCGACGCGGTGCTCGACCGGTTGCTACCTTCTGATCCGTAGTCGACCAGCGTGGACGGCCAGCGGCCGGACCGACGGAGGCACACACACCGACCTCCGGGCCACCCGGGTCGTCCGGGTCGCGCCGGTGCTCGAGCGCCCGCGCAGTGCGGATGCGCGCCGCACGCTCGGCGAGCAACCGGACGTCGCACGGGAACCGGCGCCGCCCCGACTGCGGACCAGGGCACGCGCGGCAATAGCCGGACCCGCCGTCCACGTGCTCGGCGAGCACGACGTCGAGCAACCCGCACTGGTCGAGGAGGAACGCCACCGCCGCGTCATCGTCCGCCGCGCACGGAGACGGCTCACTCGCCCTCACGACGCCGGCCCGGCTACGACCGGCCCCCGCACGACCGACGGCGCCGCGGGCGGTGGCTGTACCCGGTGCGCACCGAGCCGGCAGGGCCGCCCGGCTGCCCGGGGCGGGCAGGTCCACGGGTGGCGAGCATGACCCCGGGGCCGACGATGACGACCCCCTACCAGCGACAGCGGGTCGTCCTACAGCTACGACAGCGACGACGACCACAACATGCCCGACGGCGCGCTGAGTCGTCGCCGGTCATCCCGGATCACCCCTCGCGCGGGCCCCAAGCCCTGGTCGGCTGCGGAGTCACCCACTGACGGTACCCGGCTTCCGACCCTGCTACCCGGTCGGCGACCGGGGATCGGAGTCGTCCGCGCCCGATCCGCGCAGGAGGTCCAGGGCGCGGTCGCGGCGCTGGCGGACGGCTCGGTGGATCCAGGGCGTGCCCGAGCTCGGACGCGAGCCGGTGGCAACGAGGCGGGGACTTGGCCTTGCATCACGGGGTCGCGAGCGCGAACCGAGCAGCAGTTGCGGCAGCGGCCTCGGCACGAGCCAGGGACACCGTGGCTCGCGCCGTCAGCCGGAGTCGCGAGATTCCGTCGGGCACGCTCGGCGGACGAAAGCAGCCGACCACGACACCCTGCTCGTGCAGCTCTCGCGCGGCGGCCAGCGCCGCGTCTGGCGAGCCGACCGGGATCGACTGCACCGCACCCGGCGCGACGGCGACGCCAGCGGCCCCCGCAATCGTCGCGGCTGCCCGGTGCAGCGCGGCGACCCGCTGGGGCTCCGCAGCGATAATCCGACACGCTGCCGCAGCTGCGGCAGCCGCCGAGGGAGCCAGGGCGGTGTCGAAGATGAACGTACGTGCCGTGTTGACGAGATGCTCCCGCAGCAGCGGAGAGCATAAGACAGCGCCACCTTGCGCACCGAGTGCCTTCGACAGGGTCGCGGTCACCACGACGTGCTCGGCGCCCGCCAGCTCGGCGGCGTAGACAGCTCCCCTGCCATCTCCTCGCACGCCGATGCCGTGCGCTTCGTCCACGACCAGCAGCGCGTCGTGCTCCGCGCAGAGGTCAGCGATGCGCGGCAGGTCCGCGGCGTCCCCGAGCACCGAGTAGATCGACTCGACAAGGACCACTGCCCGCGGCTGATCGCGCGTCCGGAGGAGATGTGCGAGCGCGTCGAGCTCGGCGTGCGGGCAGATTGCCACGGGCGAGCGAGACAGGCGGGCGCCGTCGATCAGCGATGCGTGGATGTGGGTGTCGGAGACGATCAGTGTGTCCTGGTCGCCGAGAGCGGTGAGTAGGCCGAGGTTGGCGGTGTATCCGCTGGAGAAGCCGAGGCAGGCGGGTTGCCCGGTGAGCCCGGCCAGCGCGAGTTCCAGATCGTCGTGGGCAGTTGTGGTGCCGGTGACGACACGGGAGGCGCGGGCACCGGTACCGAATCGCTCGATGGCCTCGGTCGCGGCGGTCTGCACCCGCGGGTCGTCGGCGAGACCGAGGTAGTCGTTGGAGGCGAGGTCGAGCAGGTGTGAGCGTGACTGAGGGTTGCGCTCGACGTCGGCGCGGCGTACCAGACCCTCCTGCTCGCGGACCGCGGCCGTCGCCGCCAGCCACTGCTGCATGGCCCGCATCAGCCGTGCACTTCCGCAATAGCACCAGTGATCGCGGAGGCGATCGTGCCGATCTCGTCAGTGCCGGCGATGTAGGGCGGCATCGTATAGACCAGATTCCGGAATGGCCGCACCCATGCGCCGCGCTCAAGTGCTGCTCGGGTGACTGCCGGTACGTCCACCGGCCGGTCGAGCTGCACGACACCGACCGCGCCCACGGCGCGGACGTCCTCGACCGAGTCCAACGCGGCGGCCGGCACGAGCGCGTCGGCAAGCTCCTGCCCGATCTGACCGACGCGATGCGTCCGCTCGGGCGTCAGCAGCGACAGCGACGCCGAGGCGATCGCGCAGGCGAGCGGGTTGGCCATGAATGTCGGCCCGTGCAGGAGTGCCTCCTGCGGGGAGCGCGTGATCGCCTCCGCGATGGTGCCGGTACACACCACCGCGGCGAGCGTGAGGTAGCCGCCGGTCAGAGCCTTGCCTACGCAGAGCACGTCCGGCGCGACGCCCGCCCAGTCCATGGCGAAGCTGGCGCCGGTCCGGCCGAAGCCGGTGGCGATCTCGTCGGCGATCAGCAGAAGTCCGTGGAGATCCGCGATCCGCCGGAGCTCGGCCACGCACCGCGGCCAGTAAACGTACATGCCGCCCGCGCCCTGCAGCACCGGTTCGATGACGATCGCCGCGAGTGTGTGCGCGTGCCGAGCCACAAGCCGTTCGGCATCAGCGAGCCAATCCGCGATCGCCTGCACCTCGTCGGGCTCCGGCTCGACGATCCGGCCTGCGGCGACCCGCGCGGAGGGTGGGCGTGGCAGGAAATGCTGGCCGGTGACGAGGCCGGAGAAGAGCGAGTGCATGCCGTCGACCGGGTCGCAGAGGCTCATCGCTCCGGCGGTGTCACCGTGGTAGGCGCCGCGCAACCCCACGAAGTCCCGGCGCTCCGGATGGCCCCGGGCGGCCTGGTGCTGCACCGCGAGCTTGAGCGCGACCTCGATCGAGACCGAGCCGGAGTCGG
>JAKDNL010000673.1 GCA_030451825.1 Pseudonocardia sp.
ATCCCGGGCAACTACGCCGATCCCACGATCGTCGCGTTCGACGGCACCTACTACCTCTACCCGACCACCGACGGCGCACAGGCGGGCGACGCCTCGTTCAGCGTCTTCTCCTCGACCGACCTCGTGCACTGGCGCGACCGCGGCAAGGCCCTCGAGCTCGGACCGGACGTGGCCTGGGCCGACCGCAACGCCTGGGCCCCGGCGATCACCCGCAGCGGCGGGAAGTACTACTTCTACTACACCGCCGAGATGCGGATCGGCGTCGCGGTCGGGGACTCCCCCACCGGCCCGTTCCACGACATCGGCCGCCCGCTGGTCGAGCTGAACACCAGCGGACGGGGCGCATCCATCGACCCGGCGACGTTCACCGCCCCGGACGGCACCACGTACCTCTACTGGGGCAACGGCGAGGGGTTCGTGGTCCCGCTGAACAATGACATGATCTCCTTCGACCCGGCGAAGGTCCGCCGGATCGACGGGCTGGACGGGTTCGGCGAGGGTCTGTTCATGTCCTACCGCAACGGCACCTACCACCTGACCTGGTCGGTCGGGGTCTTCACCAGCGAGGACTACCACGTCGCCTACGCCACCGCGCCGAGCCCGACCGGGCCGTTCACCAACCGCGGCGTGATCCTCTCGAAGGACACCGGACAGGGCATCCGCGGCACCGGGCACGACTCGGTGCCGCAGATCCCCGGCACCGACGAGTGGTTCATGGCCTATCACCGCTTCGCGATCCCCGGCGGCGACGGCACCCACCGCCAGGTCACCCTCGACCGGATCCCGATCGGCCCGGACGGGCTGTTCGGCCGCGTGACACCCACCCTGACCGGCCCCTCGCCGCAGTCGTTGCCCTGATTACTGGTCGGCGGCGAGGGCGGAGAGGGTCCGGGCCAGCTCGGTGACGGCCGCGTCCGGGTCGTCGGAGCGGCCCACCGCGATCCCGAGCAGGAAGGCGGTGACCGGGGCGGCCGGACGGGAGACGCCGTGCGCGACGTCCGATGTCAGGTCCAGCACCGTGTCCACGGCCGCGACCGCGTCCACGTCGTGCAGGCCCAGCTCGCGGGCCACGGTCCGGACCCATCCGGACATCGCCGCGGCGTCGTCGCTGGCCATCAGCCGCGCTCAGACACTGAACAGCGCCGGGACCTTGAGCAGGAGCGCGATCAGGCCGTAGAGGAACGGCACGAGCACCCACAGCCAGGCCAGGACCAGCAGGACCCGTTTGACGGACGGCGTGGTGGCGCTGTCTGCGCTGGTCATCGGTACGCTCCGGGGGACGTCGCTTCGATGCGGGGGTCGGGCTCGTGGTAGCGCCGGTGCACGGGCCGGATCAGCTCGTTGCACACGAACCCGACCACCAGCAACCCGATCATGATCGAGAAGGACAGGGTGTAGAGGTCGGGGCCCTTGTCCCCGCCGGCCTCCTCCGAGTCGGCGATCGCGTTGACGATCACCGGGCCGAGCACCCCGGCGACCGACCATGCGGTGAGCAGCCGGCCGTGGATCGCGCCGACCTGGTAGGTACCGAACAGGTCACGCAGGTACGCGGGCACGGTGGAGAACCCCGCCCCGTAGAAGGACAGGATGACCAGCGTGCAGATCAGGAACAGCACCTTGTTCGCGTCACCGATCAGCGTGATCAGCAGGTACAGCAGCGCACCGACGCCGAGGTAGAACCGATACATGTTCTTGCGGCCGATGACGTCGGAGACGGTCGACCAGACGAACCGCCCGGTCATGTTGGCCAGCGACAGCAGCGCGACGAAACCGGCGGCGGCCGCCGCCAACGCGGTGGGCGACGTGGCGTCCGGGAAGTAGTCCCGGTAGATCGGCGAGGCCTTCTCCAGGATGCCGATGCCCGCGGTCACGTTGAAGCAGAGCACGACCCACAGCAGCCAGAACTGCGGGGTCTTGATCGCGTTGTTGGCCGACACGTTCGCCGTGGTCACCAGCGTTCGTCCGGTGACCTTCGACGCGTCCCAGCCGGCCGGGTGCCAGTCGTCGGCGGGCACCCGGATCAGCAGCCATCCCACCGACATGAACACCAGGTAGATCAGGCCCATGACCAGGAACGTCGTCGCGACGCCGCCCGCGGCCGCGTCCGGTCCGCTTCCGCCGAACGCGGACAGCAGCGAACTCGTCAGCGGTGAGGCGATCAGCGCGCCACCGCCGAAGCCCATGATCGCCATGCCGGTCGCCATGCCCGGTCGGTCCGGGAACCATTTGATCAGGGTCGACACCGGGGAGATGTAGCCGATGCCCAGGCCGATGCCGCCGAACACCCCGTAGCCGAGGATGACCAGCCAGTACTGACCCAGCGACACGCCGAGGGCGGCGAGCAGGAAGCCGCCGCCGAAGAACACCGTGGCGACGACCATCGCCCAGCGCGGGCCCCGGCGGTCCACGGCCGTGCCGAACACGGCCGCGGACACCCCGAGCATCACGATGCCGAGGGTGAACGGCATCGCGCTGAGCGTCCCGGCGTAGGCGCTGCCCTCCAGCAGGGTGCTCTCCAGCGGTGGCTTGAACACGCTCCACGCGTAGACCTGGCCGATGGCCAGGTGGATCGACAACGCCGCCGGCGGGATCAACCACCTGCTCCAGCCGGGACCGGCAATGATCCGCTCCCGGGTCAGGAACCCCGCACTCGCCGCCATGAGGATCCCCCCGATTAGGACTGTGTGGGAGGAACCTTAGGCAACGCCCTGATCGTCGGCAACGGCGGTACCCGGCGCCGCACGCCCGGCCGGATTCCGGCGGGGTCGGGCCTCAGGCGGAGCGGTCGCGGCGCTCCCGGCGCGGGGGCTGCCGCGGCACGATCGTGGGGTTCACGTTGTCGCGCACCGTCTGGTCGGTGACCACGACCTTGGCCACGTCGTCGCGGCTCGGGATGTCGTACATGACCGGAAGGAGGACCTCCTCCATGATCGCCCGCAGGCCGCGGGCGCCGGTGCCGCGCAGGATCGCCTGGTCGGCGACCGCCTCCAGCGCCTCGTCCGAGAACTCCAGCTCGACGCCGTCCATCTCGAAGAGCTTGCGGTACTGCTTGATCAGCGCGTTGCGCGGCTCGGTCAGGATCTTGACCAGAGCTTCCTTGTCCAGCGACGTCACCGACGCGACGATCGGCAGCCGGCCGATGAACTCCGGGATCAGGCCGAACTTGATCAGGTCCTCGGGCAGCGTCTCGCCGAAGCTCTCCGAGTTGTCCATGTCCTTCTTGGAGCGGATCTCCGCGCCGAAGCCGATGCCGCTGCGGCCGACCCGGTCGCCGATGATGCGCTCCAGCCCGGAGAACGCGCCGGCCACGATGAACAGCACGTTCGTCGTGTCGATCTGGATGAACTCCTGGTGCGGGTGCTTGCGCCCGCCCTGCGG
>JAKDNL010000674.1 GCA_030451825.1 Pseudonocardia sp.
AACGCGGCGGCGGGGGCGGGGGCGGGGGCGGCCGAGGCCGCCATCGGAGCGGCGAGCGCGGTGGCGGCGGCCACGCCCAGCGCGACCCCCACTCCCGCGATCCGGCGTCCGGTCAGCAAGGCACGCGACATGGGTCACCTCTTTCCGTGTCCACGAAGAGCCCCGTCCGCGATGGCACACCGCATCTCCTCGTATCCGGTGAACGATCCGGTGCGGCGTAGGTGACTGACACTTTCGGGCCAATGTCACGGTGTCGCAATGATCGGGGACACCCGCCCGGCCCAGCACGCTTTCCCTGCGGGCCGGCGGCGCGGCGACTACCGTGCCGGATCGTGTCCGTCGACGTCAGCCCACCCGGCCGGGTGTTCCTGCTCCGCCACGGCGAGACCGAGTGGTCGGCGGCCGGGCGGCATACCGGCCACACCGACATCCCGCTGACCGACGCCGGACGGGCGGCGGCCGGCCGGGCTCGGCACTCACTGGAGTTCCTGCGCGGCCCCGACGCCCCCGCCCCGGCGCGGGTGCTGTGCAGCCCGCGGACACGGGCGCGGGTCACCGCAGAGCTGGCCGGCCTGCACGTCGACGCCACCGATGACCGCCTCGCCGAGTGGGACTACGGCAACCAGGAAGGCCTGACCACACCGCAGATCCGCGAACGCCTGCCCCGCTGGACGATCTGGGACGGCCCGTGGACCGGCGGCGAGACCGCGGACGACGTCGGCGCCCGCGCGGACTCGGTGCTCGCCGCCACGAGGGCGCTGACCGCCGTCGGCGACGTGGTGCTCGTCGGGCACGGCCACTTCGGACGTGTGCTGGCCGCCCGCTGGATCGGCCTGCCGGCCACCGGCGGGGTGCATCTGAAGATGGACGCCGCCGCGGTCACCGTGCTCGGCGACGAGCGCGGCGCACCCCGGCTGGACGCGGTGAACGTGGTACCCCCGGCCTGATCGCGCGACCGCCGGCCCTGCCGCACTCGTGGCCGGGCCGACGGTGCGGCCCGCGGTGGGGGCCTCAGCCTCGGACTCAGCTCAGGCGTCGTCCGGGTAGTCGTCACCCATCGACCACCGGCGGGCCTGGTCGCTGATCAGCAGCATGAACGTGAGGATCACCACCGCCCCGGCGGCGAGCCCGAGCAGCAGCTGCCGCGACGGGCCGATCAGGCTGTACACCACCGGCAGCAGCAGCAGCTGGATCACGATCGCCGGCGACCGGACCCCACGCCTGCCCCGCGTGAGCCCGAACCCGACGGCCGCCACCGCGGCGCCGATGAGCAGGAAGAACCCGGCCTCGGCCAGGCCGAGGCCCAACGACTGGCCCTCGGCACCGACTGCACGTACCGCGAGCACGACGGCGAACACGACGGCGACAGCGCCCTGGGCGGCGACCAGCACACCGGCGACCCGGACGTTCTGCGGCGCCGCCTCGGACGCCGGGGAGTGGTCGGTACTCATGTCGCCTCCGCGGGACCACGTACGTCGGCGGTGTTCATCTCGCCTCCGCGGGACCACGGATGTCGGCGGTACTCATCTCGCCTCCGCGGGACCACGGACGTCGGCGGTGTTCATACCCCCAGAATAGGCGGCGCTACCCTCGGCGGGTGCGCGCGCTGCTCGTGGTCAACCCGCAGGCCACGTCGACCACCGCCGCCGGGCGGGACGTGCTGACGCACGCGCTTGCCAGCGAGCTCAAGCTGGAGGTGCTGCAGACGCGCTACCGGGGGCACGCGGCCGAGGGCACGGCCGCGGCGGTCCGCGACGGCATCGAGCTCGTGGTCGCCCTCGGCGGCGACGGCACGGTGAACGAGGTCGTGAACGGCCTGCTGGCCGACCAGACCGGCACCGGCACCACCGCCCCGCGTCCGGACGCCGAGGCCACCGCGCGGCTCGCCGTCGTTCCCGGCGGCTCGGCCAACGTGTTCGCCCGCGCCCTGGGCATGCAGCGCGACCCGGTGGAGGCCACCGGGCAGGTGCTCGCCGCGCTGGCCGCGCGCCGGCACCGGATGGTCGGGCTCGGGCACGCCGACGACCGCTGGTTCACGTTCAACGCCGGGATGGGCTGGGACGCCGACGTCGTCGCGGCCGTCGAGCGCGCACGGGCGCAGGGGCACGAGGCGAGCCCCGGGCGCTACGCCGTCACCGCCCTCGGCCAGTACCTCGCGCAGCTGCACCGCCCGCCGTCGATGACGGTGCACATCCCGGGCGCCGACCCGCTACCCGGGGTCAAGCTTGCATTCGTCAGCAACACCGACCCGTGGACGTTCCTGTCCGGACGGGCGGTCCGGACGAATCCGCGCTCGTCGTTCGGCAGCGGACTGGGACTGTTCGCCCTGCGCAGCCTCGGTCCGCGCACGATCGCCGCCGTGCTGAGCCAGATCCTGTCCAACGACGGCGACCCGCACGGCCGTCACGTCGTCCGGCAGGACGCGGTACCGCTCGTCCGGATCACCAGCGACACCCCCCTGGCGCTGCAGCTCGACGGCGACCACCTGGGAGAACGCACCGACGTGGAGTTCCTCAGCGTGCCCGCGGCGTTACGCGTCGTCGTGTGAGATGGGCAGTTCGCCGCAGTCCGGGACCGGTGACCACCCCGGCAGGGTGACCGCAACACCATTCACCGATGGCCGCGGACCGCCGATCCCGTTGGGGCTCGCACCTGGCCAAACGGTGATCCAAGGTGGTCCCTACGCAAGCAAGGGACCACGGGCAGCGACGCCCGGGTGTTTGGTCCGACAGAGATTCGGGTAGCCGTTTCTCCGTCGGGCGGGGACACTGGTAAGAGCTCGGCCCGGTAGGAACAGCACAGTTCCGACCACCCGGCATGTGAGTGTCGGTGAGGCCGCTCACGCTTGAATCAGTCCGTTTCCCTTGAAGACGGACCCGCGCTCGTGAAAGCATTCACAAGCGGCGGAATGACCGTAAGTAACGTAGACGATCGGCGCGACCCCGATCGCGCACACGAGGAGCAGAGAAACCATGGATTGGCGTCACGACGCGATCTGCCGCGACGAGGACCCTGAGCTGTTCTTCCCCGTCGGGACGAGCGGCCCCGCCCTGATGCAGATCGCCGAGGCGAAGACTGTGTGCCGGCGCTGCCCGGTAACCGAGTCCTGCCTGGCCTGGGCGCTGGAAAGCGGCCAGGACGCTGGCGTCTGGGGCGGCATGAGCGAGGACGAGCGTCGCGCCCTGAAGCGGCGCAGCACGCGTACTCGTTCCTACACAGCCTGAGGGACCTCGCACAGGGCGGAATCGCCTGAGAAGCACCAGGGAACGACAAGAGAAAAGCGCTCCCCCCACCGCGGGGCCCCCCCCCGCGGGCCCCCCCCCCCGGGCCCCCGGGGTAAGTTAGGGCCGGGGGGGGGGGGGGGGGGGGGGCCCCC
>JAKDNL010000675.1 GCA_030451825.1 Pseudonocardia sp.
CCGCCACGTCATCCCTCCGGCACCTCGCGCCGGATCTCGTCGAGCCAGATCCGTGCCGACATGTCCGAGGGCGCCCGCCAGTCCCCGCGCGGCGAGAGCGCGCCGCTCGGCGAGACCTTCGGGCCGTTCGGCAGCGCCGAGCGCTTGAACTGGCTGAACGAGAAGAACCGCTGCGCGAACACCTCGAGCCAGTGCCGGATCTCGGCGGGGGAGTACTGCGGGCGACGGTCGTCCGGGAACCCCGGCGGCCACTGCCCGGCGGCGGAGTCCGACCAGGCGTGCCCGGCCAGGAATGCGATCTTCGACGGCCGGAATCCATACCGGAGCACGTGGTGCAGTGTGAAGTCCTGCAGCGCGTAGGGGCCGACCTTCTCCTCGCTCGACTGCACCCGTTCGCCGTCGGTGGTGGGCACCAGCTCGGGAGTGATCTCGGTGTCGAGGACCGACTGCAGCACGGCGCCGACCTCGTCGTCGAACTGCTCGGAGCTGATCACCCAGCGGATCAGGTGCTGGATCAGCGTCTTCGGGACCCCGCCGTTGACGTTGTAGTGCGACATCTGGTCGCCGACGCCGTAGGTGGACCAGCCCAGGGCCAGCTCGGAGAGGTCGCCGGTACCGAGCACGATGCCGCCCCGCTGGTTGGCCAGCCGGAACAGGTAGTCGGTGCGCAGCCCGGCCTGCACGTTCTCGAACGTGACGTCGTAGACGGCCTCGCCGCGGGAGAACGGGTGGTCGATCTCGGAGAGCATGGTGCGCGCGGTCGGCGTGATGTCGATCGTCTCGAGCGTGACGCCGACGGCCTTCGAGAGCGCGACCGCGTTGTTCCTCGTGTGCTCGCCGGTGGCGAAGCCGGGCAGGGTGAACGCGAGGATGTCGCTGCGCGGGCGCCGCTCGCGGTCCATCGCGCGGGCGGCGACGATCAGCGCGTGCGTGGAGTCCAGCCCGCCGGACACCCCGATCACCACCCGCGTCCTGCCCTCGCGGCCCGCATCGATCGCGCGCAGCCGCTGCTCCAGCCCGGACACCTGGATCGAGTAGGCCTCGTAGCAGTCCTGCTCGAGGCGCTCCGGGTCCGCGGGCACGAACGGGAAGCGCTCGATCGAGCGCTTCAGGCCGATGTCGCCCGCCGGCGGGTCGAGGGTGAACTCGACCGTCCGGAAGCCGTCGACGCGGGCGGCGTGGGTGCGGCGGTTGTCGTCGAAGGTGCCCATCCGGCGCCGCTCGGCGGCGACCAGGTCGAGGTCGACGTCGGCGACGGCCCGCTGCGCGCCCTTCGGGAACCGGTCCGACTCGGCCAGCCGCTCACCGTTCTCGTAGATCATCGTCTGGCCGTCCCAGGCGACGTCGGTGGTGGACTCGCCCTCCCCGGCCGCGGCGTAGACGTAGGCGGCCAGGCAGCGCGTCGACGCCGAGCGGCACAGCAGCCGTCGCTGGTCGGCCCGTCCGACGGTGATCGGGCTGCCGGAGATGTTGGCCAGCACCGTCGCCCCGGCCAGCGCTGCCTCGGCGCTGGGCGGGATCGGCACCCAGAAGTCCTCGCAGACCTCGGCGTGCAGCACGAACCCGGGCAGGTCGGTGGCGGCGAAGAGCAGGTCCGGGCCGAACGGGTACCCGACGTCGCCGATCCGGATCTCCCCCCGCAGGTCGTCGCCGGGGGCGAGCTGGCGGCGTTCGTAGAACTCGCGGTAGGTCGGCAGGTACGACTTCGGCGCCACCCCGAGGATCCGCCCGCGGTGGATCACCACGGCCCCGTTGTAGATCCGGTGCCGGTGCCGCAGCGGCGCCCCGACCACGAGCACCGGCAGCAGGTCCGCGGTCGCGGCGGCCAGCGCGACGAGCTCGTCGGAGACGGCGTCGAGCAGCGTGTCCTGCATCAGGACGTCCTCGATCGAGTACCCGGACAGCGTGAGCTCCGGGAACACGATCAGGCCGACGCCGTCGTCGTGGCACTCCCGCGCGGTGGCCAGCACCGACTCCGCGTTCGCGGCCGGGTCGGCCATCGCGGTGCGGATGGTGGCGGCGGCGACGCGCAGGAAGTGGTGGCGGTAGGCGGAGTGGAAGGTCATCGGGGGCTTTCTGCTGCGGCGGGCGTTCCGATCGCAGTCTGCCCCACCTGATCGGTTCCACCGGCGCATGCCCACACCCCTGGGCGGCGCGCAGGACGCCGCGCCGCCGGCGAGCCCGCCGGGCGAGCTCGACGAGCGGGCGGGGGCGCGGACTCTGGTCGTCTGCGGCAACGGCCTGACCGGGGTGGAGTCCGCAGCCGAGATCGCCGAGCAGCACCCGCGCCTGCAGGTCGTCCTCGCCGGCCGGCAGGATCCCGGTGCGCCGGGTCATCGCCACCCTCACCCCCGATCTCGGCGCCGGTCGCCCGGCTCCCTGTCGAACGATCTTGTCGGCTACTAGTGTCGATCCGGTCGCCCGAATCGGCGTTCCACGGTCATGTGGGGACGAGGTACCGGCATGAGGCACGAGAGTTCACCCCGGGTCGGTGGCCACGCCGAGGGACGGTCCCACGTGCCGGGCACGGGGCCGCGCGAGCGGCTCGCCCCGCTGCTGCCCGGCGGCGAGCCGGTCGAGTCCCTGTTGCGGAAGGCCCAGTTCTTCGTGCCGGGTACCCCGAGCCGGGACCACCGCGAGGTGCACCGCATCGGCGGGCGGGGCGCCGAGGAGTTCTACCGGGAGCGGTGGCGCCACGACAAGGAGGTGCGCTCCACCCACGGGGTGAACTGCACCGGGTCGTGCTCGTGGAAGATCTACGTCAAGGACGGGATCATCACCTGGGAGACCCAGCAGACCGACTATCCCTCGGTCGGCCCGGACTCCCCCGAGTACGAGCCGCGCGGCTGCCCGAGGGGCGCCTCGTTCTCCTGGTACACCTACTCCCCCTCGCGGGTGCGCCACCCGTACGTGCGCGGGCCGCTGCTGCAGATGTGGCGCGAGGCGCGGGCGAGGCTGGGCGACCCGGTGCTGGCGTGGGCCGAGATCACCGGCGACCCGGAGCGCACCGCGCTCTACAAGGGCGCGCGCGGCATGGGCGGTTTCGTCCGGGCGACCTGGCCGGAGGTCAACGAGCTGATCGCCGCGGCGCACGTGCACACGGTCAAGGAGTACGGCCCCGACCGGGTGGTCGGCTTCTCCCCGATCCCGGCCATGTCGCAGGTGTCCTACTCCGCCGGCACCCGGTTCCTGTCGATGATCGGCGGCACGATCCTGTCGTTCTACGACTGGTACGCCGACATGCCGATCGCGTCCCCGCAGGTGTTCGGGGACCAGACCGACGTGCCCGAGTCCGGCGACTGGTGGAACTCGTCCTACCTGATGATCTGGGGCACCAACCTGCCGATCACCCGTACCCCGGACGCGC
>JAKDNL010000676.1 GCA_030451825.1 Pseudonocardia sp.
CGCTTCGACTCCCGAACGGCGGATCATGGGGGCAGGACGGCTTCCCGGATCTGCGCGACCACGGCGGCGGGCCGGTCGGTGATGTCCCGCCAGGTGAACCGCAGCAGGGTCCACCCGGCCGCGACCAGGGCGTTGCCCTTGGTCCGGTCGTTCTGAAAGCGCTGCGGGTCGTTGTGGAACGCCCAGCCGTCGAACTCGATCGCCACCCGTTCGGCCGGGAAGGCGACGTCGATCTCCCACGGCCCGAACGGCAGGCCGCGCACGAAGCCGCCGATCCCGGCGCGGCGCAGCATGCTGAGCAGGAGACGCTCGGCGCGGGAGTCGGCCCGGTCCGCGGCACCCACCAGCAGCGGGCGGACCCGGGCGGCCCCGGTCGCACCGAGCATCCGGCAGTAGGCGGCATACAGGTCGGCGAACGACACCCGGCGCCGCAGGGCGCGATCCAGGAACGTCGCGCCGTCCGTGATCGCCGGTGCCGTCTCCAGTGCGGTCAGCGCGAGCGCGGTCAGCGCCACCGCGTCGTGGCGGGTCCGGTCGGTGGGGTCGAGGTCGCGCCGCCGAACCCGAACGCCCGGCGGGGCGACCCGGCGGGGCGACCCGGCGGGTGGCGGACGGGACGGTGAGGCCGACCGGCCCCGACGGGTGATCCAGTAACCCGTGCCAGAACGCTGCCGCCGGCCCGTCCACCACGGCGGCCTCGCCACCCCACAATGACGCCGCACGGACCCGCCCCGCGTCACCGCACCGATGTCCGGTCGCGAGGTACACCCCCGGGAGCAACTCCTGCAGGTGTCCGCGGGCCACCCGTCCGCGCAGCGCCCGCGGGGAGATCCCACATGCGCCGGCCTGGGCCCGTCCGACGACCCCGTCCTGCTGCCGCAGGACGTCATCGAGGCGCATCCCGGCATCCTGCGACGAGATCGGTAACGAGCGGGTGGGAACGGGCAGAACCGTTCACGGTCGTGTCCGCCGGTCATGATCCGCGCTTCGGGAGTCGGGACGACCGGTGCGGTCGGTTCGCTTCCCCAAGCGCGGATCATGCGGTGCGCGGGGCCGGCGAGCGGGGTGGGAGATCCGCCGTCCGGGAACTCGGGCGACCATTCCGGTCGTTCGTATTCCCGGATCGTGGATCATGGTGAGCGGGCGGGCTCAGGAGCCGGTGAGGACCTCGGCGAGGTCGAAGCGCACCGGGTGTTCGAGCTGGTCGTAGGTGCACGAGTGCGGGTCGCGGTCGTCGCGCCAGCGCACGAACTGGGTGGTGTGCCGGAAGCGCACGCCCTCCATGTAGTCGTAGCGCACCTCGACGACCCGCTCCGGGCGCAGCGGCGTGAACGACAGGTCCTTGCCCGCGTTCCAGCGGCTGGTCTCGGACTTGCGCGGGGTGCGCTCGCCCTCCTCCTGCTTCGCCCAGGCCCACGGGTGCTCGTCGAACGTCGTGACCAGCGGCTGAAGCTCGGTCATCAGCTCGCGCCGGCGCGCCATCGGGAACGCGCCGACGACGCCGACCGAGGCCAGCACGTCGCGGTCGTCGTAGAGCCCGAGCAGCAGCGAGCCGATCGCGTCCGGGCCGGACTTGTGCACCCGGTACCCGGCGAGCACGCAGTCCGCGGTCCGCTCGTGCTTGATCTTGGTCATGGTGCGCTTGTCCGGCTGGTAGAGCAGGTCCGGCTTCTTCGCGATCAGCCCGTCCAGCCCGGCGCCCTCGAACGTATCGAACCACCGCTGCGCGACGTCGTGGTCGCGGGTCAGCGGGGTGAGGTGCACCGGCGCGGCGGCGTCGGCCATGGCCTCCTCCAGCATCGCGCGGCGCTGCGACAGCGGCCGCGACATCAGGTCGTCGTCGCCGAGGGCCAGCAGGTCGAACGCGACGAACGACGCCGGCGTCTGCTCCGAGAGGAGTTTCACCCGGCTCGCGGCGGGGTGGATGCGCTGTTGCAGGGCCTCGAAGTCGAGCAGGTTCTGATCGGTGTTCGCAACGATGATCTCGCCGTCGATCACCGCGCGCTGCGGGAAGTTCGCCTTCACCGCCTCGACGACCTCGGGGAAGTAGCGGGTCATCGGACGCTCGTTGCGGCTGCCGATCTCGACCTCGTCGCCGTCCCGGAAGATGATCGACCGGAAGCCGTCCCACTTGGGTTCGTAGAGCTGGCCCACCGGGATCGACGGGGCCGGTTTGGCCAGCATGGGCGCGATCGGGGGCATCACGGGCAGGTCCACGGCGGGTCAGTCTCCTCTCCCGGCACGCTCGGCGCCGGGCCGGTGGCCCGGCCGGGGTGGCGGACGCCGGTGACGATCTTCGGGACGGTCGGTGGTCGGTGGTTACCGGGATGGACCGCCGCCGGACCCCGAACTGATCGGTAGTGGTCGATGACAAGCGGCTGAGATCGCGCCCATGGTCGCCCGGGCCGGCCGGACCAACCATGGTTGCGCTCGCACAGGTGGCGAGCCACAACCAGAACACGTCCAACTGCCACTCATGAGTCACAACGAGCGCGCGACGCTCGTCATGACTCACAAGTCCTACCTGGTCTGGGCCGGGCCAGGCTGCGGCAGACGGCTGGGCGAGGCTGAGGCCGGCGGGCGGGGTTGGCGGCGGGCCGGGGGTCGCCTCATCAGATCTGCGGCCGACATCGCATCCACGGTCGTCGCGACCCACCGGGACGACCATGGGTGCGATCTCACCCGTAGCGAGCCGACGTCGCATCGTCCCGGGCGACCTGCGCGAGCCGCTCGTCACGGCTCACGAGTGCCACCCGACCAGCCACTCCGCACCGGCCAGGATGGGACGTGGTTCGCTGCCGCTCGTGGGAACGCGGAAGCTACCGGACGCGGCGGAGCTGGAGGCGGCCCGTTCGCGCACGATCCCGGACGTGCTGCCCGGCCCGGACGACCCCGCACCGCGGGTGCTGTTCTGCGGGATCAACCCCGGCCTGGTCTCGGCCGCGACCGGGCACCACTTCGCCCGTCCCGGCAACCGGTTCTGGCCGGTGCTGCACGAGTCCGGGTTCACCCCGCGGCTGCTGCGCCCGGACGAACAGGGCGAGCTCGGGCGCTGGGGTCTGGGCATCACGAACATGGCGCCGCGGGCCACCGCACGGGCCGACGAGCTGAGCTCCGAGGAGATCGTCGAGGGCGGACGACGGCTGCGTGAGCTGGTCGCCCGGCTGGCGCCGGCGTGGCTGGCGGTGGTCGGGATCGGCGCGTACCGCACGGCGTTCGCCCGGGTGAAGGCCGCGGTGGGGGAGCAGGACGACCGCCTCGGCGAGACCGGCATCTGGGTCCTGCCCAACCCGAGCGGCCTCAACGCCCACTGGTCCCGCGAGGCGATGACCACCGAGTTCGCCAGCCTGCGCGCCCGAACCTGACC
>JAKDNL010000677.1 GCA_030451825.1 Pseudonocardia sp.
TTGTTGTTACATGGACACCTCTTGTCCCATCTGCCTCACTGGTACCAGAAGTTGCCCGGTTGAATGGGGATCGGCTGGGACCGCTGGGACCGATCCGGAGGTGTCTGTGCGGGTGCGGCAGCAGTACGGCGAGGACGGCTCATACCGAGTCGACTTGCTCAACGAGGGCGACGAGCCGGTCGAGGTGGTGGCGGGGTTCCTGCGGTTCCTTGCGGCACGGGACTGCTCGCCCAACACGCTCGTCTCCTACGCCTACGATCTCCGCCATCTGTGGCGGTTCTTCGACCGTGACGGGTTGAGCTGGGAGGAGTTCGCTCCGCGGCACTCGATCGCGTTGTTGGAGTACTTGCGGTCGGTGCCCTCGAGTAGGCCTCGGCAGCGGATGACGTTGACGGTCGTGGTCGACGCGGACGGCCCGGCGACCAAGCTGGCCGCGACCACGGTGAACCGGATTCTCGCCGCCGTCTCCTCGTTCTATGAGTACGTCATCATGGCCGGGATGTTCGATCGGCTGAATCCGATCGAGAAGCGTCCTGACCCGGCACTTCAGCGGGTCTCGGAGCGGCATCGCCCGTTCATGGGCGGTGCCAGCCGGCAGCGCCCGGTCCGCCGCGCGGTTCGTGTCAAGACGGTTCAGCGGGTTCCGCGTCCGATGAGCGATGCCCAGGTCGAGGCGTTGCTGGCGCAGCTGCGGCGCCTGCGTGACCGCGTCATCGTCTTGCTGATGCTCCAAGGAGGTCTGCGTCCCGGGGAGGTTCTCGGCCTTCACTTGGAGGACATCGCCTACGGACGGCGGCGGGTGGTCGTGCGTCACCGCGACGACCACCCGAAGGGCGCGCGTTCCAAGTCCCGCTACGAGCGGGTGGTCGACCTCCACGAAGCCGAGACCCTGGCCACGCTCAGCGCCTACGTGATGGACGAGCGTCCCACCGACGCCGACAGTCCGTTGGTGTTCCTGATCGGCGGTCGTGGGACTCGGCGGCTGGAGGCGCTGAGCTACGACGGGCTGGTGAAGATGTTCACTCGCGCCACCACCCGGGCCGGGATCCGCACGCCATGGGTAACCCCGCACGCCTGCCGACACACCCACGCCACCGCGATGTGGGAGGGCGGCATGCGGGAACTGACCCTGCAGAAGAGACTCGGCCACGCCTCCCCGGAATCCACCCGGATCTACACCCGGGTCTCCGATCCGGCGGTGGTGGTCGACTACAACCGGGCTCTTGGCGGCCAGCGCGCCAATGACGAGGAGCGCGGCTGATGGCCCGCGTGTCAGCCCTCGCGATGGCGGCCGTCCCCGAGGAGGCCGGGCGGCAGCGGCGATGTCACTGCCCCGAGCCCGAGTACCTCGCCCATCTCCGCAGGCAGGAGATCCACCCGAGTTACCGGCAGGAGAAGATCCGCCGCTTCCGCCAGTTCAAGGCGGCTTGGCCCCGGATAGCCGACTGGTTCGCCGCGCCGCTGGTGGAGCGGGTCGGCAGGCTGCCGGAAGAGACGCAGAAGACCGCGTCCTACCCGTTGTCGTTCAACGCCCGTCCCTATCTGCTGTTCCTGGCGCTTCGCGGCTACATCAACCTGGACTACGCCTGGATGTTCGGCGCCGGGCAGATCCGGGCCGACGACGCCGCCAACGCCATGGGCATCGACCTGGGGACCAGCGAACTGGTCGAGGAAGGCGTCGCTCTGGGTTACAACCGGGGATCGCAGCACCAGGCGATGCGCTGGACGGTCGGGCGGCTCGCCCTGCACACCGGCATCCAGCAGGCCGGCCAGATCACCGACGACCACATCACCGAAGCGCTGGACGCCATCCGGCTGTTCAGCGAACGCGCTGACCTCGAGTTCTTCTATCCCTCGCCGCAGGGCTTCCTCAACAACGCCGCCAAGCAGTGGATCACTCACCTGCACCAGCTGCAGGTGGTGCTGTTCCATCGCGGTCAGGTCGCCACCCAGCCGCGCAAGTTGATGCCGTCCTGGAAGCCGCCGCTGGAGCTGCCGCCACGGATGCAGGCGGTGGCCGACAAGTGGCTGGCGGCGCGGCGGCTGACCGACGCTCCGGTGACGGTGGAGAAGCTGGAGCTGGCCGTGCGTAGGTTCGGCGACTGGCTCGGCGAGCACCACCCCGAGGTCGTCAGCTACCTCGACGTCACCCGCGACCACTGCCTGGCCTGGGCCGAGCACCTGGCCGAGGCCCCCACCGAGAAGACCGGCAGGCCCATGGGCCCGGCCTCCCGCATTCAGCGGATTTCCGGGCTGTCGCAGATGTTCCGCGACACCGCCGCCTGGGAGTACGACGACGTCCCGGGCTACGCGCCGATCACCTCCCGCGACGCGCCCAAGCTGCCTCAACGGATCCCGCGGTTCATCCCCGACCATGAGCTCGACCTGGTGATGCCGGTCATCAACGACATCACCTGCCCGTTCCAGAAAACGGCGCTGCTGGTCGCCCGCTGGTCCGGGGCTCGCCGCGACGAGATCAGGCATCTGCCGCTGGACTGCCTGGACCACTACGCCGACGGCACGCCGCGGCTGCGGCTGCCCGGCCGCAAGACTTACAAGGAGCGGGTCGTCCCGCTCCACCAGGACGCCGCCGACGCTCTGCAGGCAGTCATCGATCTGCGCAGGGGCGCCCCGGAGCGGCCGTTCACCGACCCGCGCACCGGCGAGCAGATCGTCTACCTGTTCATGAGCCACGGCAAGCTGATGTCGCTGTTCTACCTGTTCAACACGCCGATCCTGCAGGCATGCAAGGCCGTCGGGCTGGTCGTCCCCGGCGGACGACAAGGCGAGGGCCGCGCGACCGTCTCAGCTCACCGATTCCGCCACACCGTCGGCACCCAGCTCGCCGAACGCGGGGCGAAGCTGCACACCATCATGAAGGTCCTGGGACACTCCTCGGTCAGCATGGCCCTGGTCTATGCCCAGATCAGCGACCAGGAAGTTCTCCGCGACTACAAGTCCGTCCTGGCTCCCGGCGCCGTCATCGCCGGCCCGGCCGCCGTCGACCTGAAGTCCGGCGTCCTGGCGGACGAAGCCGTGCACTGGCTGAAGACGAACTTCTTCAAGACCGAGCTCGAACTCGGCCACTGCCTGCGGCTCCCGGCCGAAGGCCCATGTGAGTGCGACCTCTACCTCACCTGCGCCAAGTTCGTCACCACGCCCGAGTACGCGCCACGGCTGCGAGCTCGCCGCGACCTCGAGGAGACCCTGGCACTCGACGCTGCCGCGCACGGGTGGGACCGCGAGGTCGAACGCCACCACTGCACCAGCGAGCGCATCGAGAAACTGCTGGCCGACCTCGGACAGACCATCGAAGAACCCACCGACACACCGGACGAGGATGATCAACTTGACTTGTCCACATAA
>JAKDNL010000678.1 GCA_030451825.1 Pseudonocardia sp.
GCGGGGGGCGGGGGGGGGGCGCGGGGGGGGGGGGGGGGCCGGGGGGGGGGGGGGGGCGGGGCGCGGGGGGGGGGGGGGCGCGCGGGCCCCCTCGGGGGGCGCCGCCGGGGCCCCCGGCCTGGGCGGGGGCGCGCCGCCCGACGACTGACCCCGCGCCGCGACCCGGCCCGTCGGGGGGGTGACCGGAGGGGCCGTCGTCTCGTGCGAGCGGTGTCAGGCCTTGACGGCGTGGAAGATGCCCCACGTCAGGTTGCCGGCGTTGCCGCCGTCCACCCAGTGCTGCAGGCCGGCCTTCATCTTGGTGATGTAGTCGTCGCTGATCGCGTTCTTCAGCTCGGACTCACGCGCGACGAGCTCCTCGCGGACCCGCCGGTAGTGCGTGGGCAGCTGCGCGGCGTGGTCGTGGAACGCCACCGCGGTCATCCCACGCTTCTCCAGGCCCGCCGTGTAGAAGCCCGGCGAGGCCATCGTGGCGAGCTGGATGCGCTCCAGGATCGGCGTCAGCGACGACGGGTCGACCCCGTCCACGGCCATCGGGTCGGTGAACACGACGTGTCCGCCCGGGCGCAGCACCCGCACGGCCTCGTCGAGCACCCGGTCCCGGTCGCCGGAGTGCAGGAACGCGTCCTGCGACCAGACGACGTCGACCGAGGCGTCCGGCAGCGGCACGTCCTCGTAGGAGCCGGTGCTGACCGACACCAGGTCGCTCAGGCCCTGCTCGGAGGTGAGCCGCTGGTTGCGGTCGTTCTCCACCGGCGACAGGTTCAGGCAGGTCACCTTCGCGCCGAGGCGCTTGGCCAGCTGCCGGCCGGCACCGCCGTAGCCGGCGCCCAGGTCGAGCACCTCGGTGCCCTTGCCGATGCCGGCGATCTCGCTCATCTGCTCGACGGTCCGCCGGCTGGCGGGCGCGATCTCCTCGTCGTCGGTCCGGTAGAGCCCGACGTGGATGTCCTCGCCGCCCCAGACGCTGGAGTAGAACGTGTCCGCGTCCTCGGAGTCGTAGTAGGACCGGGCAGTGGCCTCCGCCTGCTGGGCGCTCATTCGGCGTCCTCGCGGTAGGACTTCTCCGCGATGTGCACGAAGAAGTCCGGGTCCTCGTCCTTGTACGTCGACTGGAAGTCGCCGTAGGTGTCGATGTGCTGGAAGCCGACCTCGTGCATGAGCCGCCGCGTGTAGTCCTTGCGCAGCGGGAACATGTTCAGGTGGTACTCGGACTTGTCCGGGAACGTGTACTTGAACCGGGCCAGACCCTCGTCCATGTGCTCCGGCTCGGCGACGACGTCCTCACCGCAGTAGTAGTACTGGTGCTTGCTGGAGAAGCCGTTGTCCAGGATCGAGTCGTAGTTGCGCTGATCCAGGATCAGGACGCCGTCGTGCTTGAGCATCGCGTAGAACTCGGCCAGCGCCTTGCGCCGGTCGCGCTCGTCGAACAGGTGCGTGAACGAGTTGCCCAGGCAGATGATCGCGTCGTACTCGCCGTGCACGTCCCGGTTGAGCCAGCGCCAGTCCGCCTGCACGACGCGCAGGATGTGCCCGCCGTACTTCATGCCGTTCGCGAACGCCTTGGCGAGCATCTCGGCGCTGCCGTCGGCGGAGACGGTGTCGAACCCCTCCTCGAGCAACCGGACCGAGTGGAACCCGGTCCCCGTCGCGACGTCCAGGACGCTCCGGACGTTGCGCTGGCGCAGCTGGTCGACGAAGAACTTGCCTTCGCTCTCGTAGCGGCCCTTCCAGTCGATCAGTTCGTCCCACTTGTCGACGAACGTCTGGACGTACTCGTGCTTGTAGTGCGTCGATTCCCGGACGTCCAGCGGCTGGTCGCCGAACTCCTGGGCCATCCTGCCGAGCTCGGGCTGCTCGTTGTCAATACGGTGATCGGCCGTCATCAGTTCCGCGTCTCCTCCGAAGATCGGGTCGCTGCGGGTCGACCTGACCGTAGTTCGGGTTCGACGTCCTGTCTGGTGCGGGAGTGCGGGGTCTGGAACGAGAGCAATTGTTGTGTTATACGCAACGAGAGGGTCGTGTCGGTCCACAGGCGGTGTCCCGCGACGGGCCGATCGAGGCGTCGCGGCCGCCGTGGTGGGACCGCCGCCCGGGCGCGCTGAACTGCCTCGTCGTCGGTGGCCGAGCCTATGTCGCACGACGGGGGCCGCCTGTGGAGGGTTCGACGGACACGGTGGTGCATGTCACCGACGTGTCAGCGTGACACGCCGTCACCGTAGCGAGAAAAGAGAATGTGATGTCTCCCACACAACGAACTCAGATTCACTCGTTCGCGCCAATCAGCCGAGGTTCCGGTGTCCCCAGAGTGTCTCCAGCGCGGCCCGTCGCTCGGCGCGGCCCAGCCCGCGCAGGTCGGCCGTGCCCCGTTCGGTGACGACGACGTCCACGTCGTGCGACGGCGTGGTGACCGCCCGCGACAGGTGCTCGACGAGTGTCGGGCGGCCCCGGTGGGCGCTCGCCAGGACGATCACCGACAGGCCCGGCCCGCGCGCGCCGGCCGCGGCGAAGTCCGGATGCCCGCCGATCATCCCGTTCGCCGAGGAACCCCCATCGGTCGAACTCAAGCCTTCGACGTTCACCTGGCCGTCGACGTCGATCTCCAGCGCGGTGTTCAGCGCGACCAGCGGCGACGGGTCGGCAGCCGAGAGCCGGGAGATGTCGTGGGTGTACTCGACCCGGCGGATCACCCCGCGCCCGTGCGCCCAGTCGTAGAGCCGGTCGGTGCCGTAGAGCGCGAGCGCGGTCGGTGTGCCCAGCAGCAGGCCCCGCACGTCGAGATCGACGACCGGGTCCGACATCAGGCCGGAGTCCACCCGTACCGGCACCCGCAGCGCCGAGACCAGCGCCGCGGCCAGCCGTCCTGGCCCGAACTGGATCCGGGCCCCGGACGGCACGAGCGCGGCCGCGTGCTCGGCGATCGCCTCGTCGTCGGCGGTCGGGGGCGGGGTGGCGATGGCGGCGGGCGTGCCGTCGGGCCCGTCGACGACGCCGAGCACGGTCACCGCACCCTCGGGCAGCGGCGGGCCGGCGGCCGCGTGCGGTGCGGAGCGGGACTCGACGGCGGCGACCGGCACGCCGGCGTCGACGAGGGCGTGCATCCAGGACACCTCGGCGCCGAAGCGCAGCCCGTCGTCGTCGCGGACGACGGTGGCCAGCAGCAGGTCCGGGCGCAGCGGGCCGGTGAGCAGCGCCGGGGTCGCGGAGAGCCGGCACGGCACCGTGGTGGCGGCGCCCGCGTCGAGCATCGCCCGCATCCCCGGCCCGCCGACGACCGTGCGGACGTCGGCGGACCCGGTGGGGTCGAGGTCCGGCCGCGGCGCCGGCACCCAGCCCCGCCCCACCCCGCCCCCGCCCACGGC
>JAKDNL010000679.1 GCA_030451825.1 Pseudonocardia sp.
ACTCGGCCGGACGCCCAGCCGGGCACCCGTCCGGTCCTGACCGTGCTGGCCGGCGCGACAGTGCTCTCCGGAACCGGGGTGCTGGTCCGGCTGGCCGACGTCGGAGCGGTCACCGCGTCGTTCTGGCGGTGCGTGCTGGCGCTGGCCGTGCTCGTCCCGCTCGCCGTGGGTGAGATCCGCCGCCACGGCCGTCCCGGCGCCGGGATCGTCGGGTGGGCGGCGCTGTCCGGGGTGCTGCTGGGAACCGATTTCCTGCTCTGGACCCAGAGCGTGCTCGACGCCGGTGCCGGGATCGCGAACGTCGTGCTGAGCGTGCAGGTGGTGGCGTTCCCGCTGCTCGCGTGGGTCGTCGCGGGCACGTCGGTACCGCGCCGTCAGCTCCTGGCGGCACCGGTGCTGCTGGCCGGGATCGCGCTGGCCGGCGGGATCCTGGGCGGTGACGCGGCCATGCCGGCGCCGGTCCGCGGCGCGGTGCTCGGTGCGGTGGCCGGGCTCGCCTACGCCGGGTACCTGTTTCTGAACCGGGACAGTGCCCGGCGCAGTCCCGCGCACCTGGTGACGCCGGTGTGTGTCGCGACCGTGACCGCGGCCTTGACCACCGGCGTGGCCGGTGTCGCGACGACCGGGATCGCGGTGTCGATGCCGCCGCGGGCCTGGATGTGGCTGGCCGTGCTGGCGGTGACCGGGCAGGTCGTGGCCTGGGTGCTGATCAGCCGCGGGTCCTGGGGCCTGGCTCCGGCGGCGACGGCGGCGTTGCTGCTGGTCCACCCGGTGCTCTCGGTGGTGCTCGGGATGCTGGTACTGGACGAGCGCCCGACCGCGGTGCAGCTGGGCGGCAGCGCGATCGTCGTGCTGACGGTGTGGGTGGCGACCCGCACCCCGCGTGCCGGTGCCGGCCCGTCGACGCGTCAGTCGATGCGCTCGGCGCCGGTGTAGACGTTGCCGGTCTCGCCGCGCAGGAACCCGACCAGCGTCATCCCGGCCTCCTCGGCCAGCTCCACCGCCAGCGAGGACGGCGCGGACACCGCGGCCATCGCCGGCACCCCGGCCATCACCGCCTTCTGCACCAGCTCGAACGACGCCCGACCGGACACCATCAGCACGGTGCCGGCGGCCGGGATCCGCCCGGTCATCAGCTCGTGGCCCAGCACCTTGTCCACGGCGTTGTGCCGCCCGACGTCCTCGCGCACCACCAGCGGCTCGCCGTCGGCGGTGAAGAGCCCGGCCGCGTGCAGACCGCCGGTGGAGCCGAACACCTTCTGCTGCTCGCGCAGCCGGTCCGGCAGCGAGGTCAGGACCTCGCGGCGCAGCACCAGGGGGTCGGCGGCGGGGGAGTAGCGGGTCTTGAGCTTCACCGCGTCCAGGGAGGCCTTCCCGCAGACCCCGCAGGACGACGTCGTGTAGAAGTTGCGCTCCACCGACGGGTCCGGCGGGGCGACGGCGGGTGCGAGGTCGATGTCGAGCACGTTGTAGGTGTTGCGGCCCTGATCGTCGACCGAGTCGCAGTAGCGGGCGGTGGACAGGTCGTCGGCGGAGCCGATCACGCCCTCGGTGAGCAGGAACCCGTGCGCGAACTCGACGTCGTGGCCGGGGGTGCGCATCGTGACGCTCAGCGGGCGCCCGCCGACCCGGATCTCCAGCGGTTCCTCGGTCACGAGCGTGTCCGGCCGCGAGCGGGAGGTGCCGTCCGGGCCGAGGCGCAGCACCGGGCGTCGCACGGTCAGCCTGCCCATCGGGTCTCCCTCGCTCTCACCGACGCGGCGCGTCGTCGTCCTCCAGGGTAGGAGCCCGTGGAGCGCGGCGCCCTACGATCCCGGCGTGAGGATGTGTGAGCCGGGGCGACGGCGTCCGGGGGCCGGGATCGTGGTCGCCGGCGGGCGCTCGTCCCGGATGGGGTCGAGCAAGGCGTGGCTGGACTGGGACGGCGCGCCACTGCTGTCCCGGACGGTGGCCCTGCTCGAGCGCGCGCTGAACGGGCCGGTCGTCGTCGTGCGAGCGGCCGGCCAGGAGCTGCCGGAGTTGCCCGCCCGCACCGAGATCGTCGACGATCCGGTGCCCGATCTCGGTCCGCTGCCCGCCATCGGGGTCGGCCTCGGTCACGTCGCGGACCGGGCAGCGGTGGCGTTCGTGGCCTCGGTGGACCTCCCGCTGCTGCACCCGGCGTTCGTCACGCGGGTGGTCGATGCGCTCGACCCCGCGCTCGACCCCGCGCATGACCCCGACCTCGCGCATGACGTCGCGCTGCCGGTCGCGCACGGGCATCACCAGCCCCTCGCCGCGGCGTATCGGACGTCGCTGGCCGTGACGATCGGTGAGCTGGTCGAGGCCGGGACCGGACGCCCGCCGTCGTTGTTCGAGCGGGTGCGGGTGCTGCGCCTGGACGAGTCTGCCCTGCTCGCGGACCCGGACCTGGCCCGCGTCGACCCGGATCTGGAGTCGCTCACCAACGTGAACACACCCGAGGAGTACGCGTCCGCACTGGCCCGCGCCCTCCGGAACGGGCCGGCACCCGGTGTCCCGCCGGACGAGCCGGGCTGACCCCCGACGAGGCGGGACCTCCGGGGGTCCGTCCCGGGGCAGGCTGCCGGGGAGCTCCTCAGGCCCCAGGGCCCCCGGCCGCCCCCGCCGATGGGGGAGGTCGGAGGTGAAACACGTGTCGCACGGTATGTGACGGCGACCACGACGAGGCCTATCGTGGTGGCTGCAGTGCACGCACCTGGAGGTCGATGATGCCCCGACGCCGTAACCGCGTCCGTCATGTTCGGATCACCGAGCCGCTGGTGCGGGAGGACGGCGAGCTGCGCCCGGCGAGTTGGGATGAGGCTCTGGAGCGGGCAGCGGCCGGGTTCCGGGGTGTGCCGGGTGAGCGGTTCGGCATGTTCTCGTGTTCGAAGGCGACGAACGAGATGAACTACACGGCGCAGAAGTTCTCGCGGGCGGTGATGGGCAGCAACAACGTCGACAGCTGTAACCGCACTTGACACGCTCCCAGTGTCGTCGGTCTGACGACTGTGTTCGGTGCCGGCGGCGGCACCTCTGCCTATGTGGAGGCGGAACACGCCGACCTGATGGTGTTGTGGGGTTCGAACGCGCGGGAGACCCACCCGATCTTCTTCCACCACGTGCTGCAGGGGCTCCAGCGTGGTGCCCGGATGTATTCGGTGGATCCGCGGCATACCTCGACCGCGCATTGGGCGGATGCCTGGCTGGGCCTGGATGTGGGTACCGATATCGCGTTGGCGAACGCCGTCGGTCGGGAGATCATCCATGCGGGGTTGGTGAACCGGGCGTTCGTGGACCGGGCCACCACGGGTTTCGATGACTACGCGGCCACGGTCGAGCCGTACACGCTCG
>JAKDNL010000104.1 GCA_030451825.1 Pseudonocardia sp.
TGGTGGCGCGCTAGGGAAAGCGCCGGGGGGGCTGGGCAAATTAGGTCACCGGTATGGGCGCCGGTAACCTCCTGGTGTGGTTTGGGGCGCCGTTCGTGTGTCAGAGCCCTCTCCGCCCACCCAGAACGGAAACCTCCAGCGATGAGTACCCCGGCCCCGGTCCTGTCCGTCGACGCGCTCTTCGACGAGCACGCCGAGCTGGAGCAGCGCCTGGCCGACCCCGAGGTGCAGGCCGACCCGGCCGCCGCGCGCACGCTGGGCCGCCGCTACGCCGAGCTCGGACCGGTCGTCGCCGTGGCCCGGGAGCTCTCCGGTGCCCGCGCCGACCGGGACGCCGCGCGCGAGCTGGCCGCCGAGGACCACGCGTTCGCGGCCGAGGCCGACGAGCTGACCGAGCGGATCGTGGCACTGGAGACGAAGCTCGCCGAGCTGCTCGTCCCGCGCGACCCGCACGACGGCGACGACGTCGTCCTCGAGGTGAAGTCGGGGGAGGGCGGCGAGGAGTCCGCCCTGTTCGCGGCCGACCTGCTGCGGATGTACACCCGCTACGCCGAGTCCCGTGGCTGGCGCACCGAGATCCTCGGGTTCACCGAGTCCGATCTGGGCGGCTACAAGGACGTCACGGTGTCGGTGCGCGCCGGGCGGGCTGGGGACCACGGAGCCGGTGTGTGGGCGTCGCTGAAGTTCGAGGGCGGTGTGCACCGGGTGCAGCGCGTACCGGTCACCGAGTCGCAGGGTCGCGTGCACACGTCCGCGGCCGGCGTCCTGGTGTTCCCCGAGGTCGACGACGCGCCGGACATCGAGATCGACGACAAGGACCTGCGGGTCGACGTGTTCCGCGCCTCCGGGCACGGCGGGCAGAGCGTGAACACCACCGACTCCGCCGTCCGGATCACCCACCTGCCCACGAACACGGTCGTGAGCTGCCAGAACGAGCGCTCGCAGCTGCAGAACAAGGCGCGCGCGATGGAGGTGCTGCGCTCGCGGCTGCAGGCTCGCGCCGAGGCCGAGGCCGCCGCGCAGGCCTCCGCGGACCGGCGCTCGCAGGTCCGCACGGTGGACCGCTCGGAGCGCATCCGGACCTACAACTTCCCGGAGAACCGGATCTCCGACCACCGGGTCGGGTTCAAGGCGCACAACCTCTCGACCGTGCTCGACGGCCACCTCGACGACGTGCTGGGCGCGCTCACCGCGGCCGAGCGCGCGGAGGCGGTCGCGACCAGCACAGGCGGCCCGCCCAGCACCGGCGGCCGGACCAGCACCGGCGGCCCGAACGGTGCCGTCGGTCCGACCAGCACCGGCGGATGAGCCGCCCGTGAGCAGACTGCCGCTGCGGGTCGCGGTGGGGGAGGCCACGCGGGCGCTGGAGGCGGCCGGGGTGTCGTCGCCGCGGGTGGACGCCGAGCTGCTGGCCGCGCACGTGCTCGGCGAGCCGCGCTCGAAGCTGCCGATGATCCCGCTGGTCGACCCGCCGGTGGTGGAACGGCTGCGGGAGCTCGCCGCGCGCCGGGCCACCCGCGAGCCCCTGCAGCACATCCTGGGTACCGCTGTCCTCGGCCCGGTCGAGGTCGCGGTCGGGCCGGGTGTGTTCGTGCCGCGCCCGGAGACCGAGCTGCTGCTCGAGTGGGGGCTCGGCGCGCTGCACGACGTCCGGGCGCCGACCGTGCTCGACCTGTGCACCGGGTCGGCGGCGCTCGCGCTCGCGTTCGCGGCGTCGCGCCCGGACGCGACGGTGCACGCGCTGGAGGCCGATCCGACGGCGTTGAGCTGGGCGAAGCACAACATCGACGCCCACGTCGCCGGCGGCGGGCGACCGGTCACGCTGCACCACGCGGACGTGCGGTGGTCGAACCTGCTCGTCGAGCTCGAGGCCGCTGTGGACCTGGTGGTCTGCAACCCGCCCTACGTTCCGGACGGCACCGAGCTGCCGCTCGAGGTCACCGGGTGGGACCCGCCGGACGCCGTGTTCGGCGGCCCGGACGGCACCGAGATCATCGCGGCGGTCCTCGGCACCGCGGCCGGGCTGCTGCGTCACGGCGCGGCGCTGGCGATCGAGCACGACGACACCCAGCGCGACACCGTGCCCGCGATGCTCCGCCGGCGCCGGACACTGTCGGACGTCGTCGAGCACGCCGACCTCAACGGCCGGCCCCGGTTCGTCACCGCCCGGCGGGTGCCGGCCCCACCCGATGCCCGCTCCTGAGGGGTTCGGGGCCCGGTCGTAGGCTCACCGATCGTGACTGGGGTGAACACCATGCCGACGTTCGACTGCGCCGATCCGGACCAGCGCGTGCGCGGTCTCGCGGCGGCCGCCCGGGCGGTGCGGACCGGCGGGCTGGTGGTGCTGCCGACCGACACCGTCTACGGCCTGGGCTGCGACGCGTTCTCCGGCGGGGCCGTCCGGGCGCTGCTGGCGGCCAAGAACCGCGGCCCGGACATGCCGGTCGGCGTGCTCGTCGGTTCCTGGACCACGATCGACGGCCTGGTCACCGGCGTCCCGGCCGGCGCCCGCTCGCTGATCGAGGCGTTCTGGCCGGGCAGCCTGTCGCTGGTGCTGCCGCACGCGCCGTCGCTGGCATGGGACCTGGGCAGCACGCGGGGAACGGTGATGCTGCGGATGCCGCTGCACCCGGTCGCGCTGGAGCTGCTGCGCGAGGTCGGCCCGATGGCCGTGTCCAGCGCGAACACGTCCGGGAACCCGTCGGCGTCGAACGTGTCGGAGGCCGTGGAGCAGCTCGGCTCGAGCGTCGCGGTCTACCTCGACGGCGGCCCGTCCGGCGCCCCGGTGGCCTCGACGATCGTCGACCTCACCTTCACGCAACCGCGCCTCCTGCGCGAAGGCGACATCACCGCCGCCGAGGTCTCCGAGGTATTGGGCGAGCAGGTCCTCCCAGCCTGACGGTCACCGAGCGGGACGTCACGGTTCCCGGCGCATGATCGAACAGCCCTGACACCCCGCTCGCTGTCGTTCGCGATGGTGACCGTTGCGCCGGGATCGGGCTCGGTCGCACGTCCGGGGCGGACACGGTGCCGGGATGAAGCTGGAGCCGTTCCGAGGATCCGAGGCGATCGCGTCCGGTCGCGTGACCCGAGGTGTGCTGCGCGGCGCGCGACACCAGCGGTTGTTCGAGGACATATACGTCGACGCGTCGGTGACATTGACGCCTGCGGTGTGGGCGCGGGCGGCGTACCTGCTGGCCGCCGCGTCCGGCGGCGTGCTCGCAGGGTACTCGGCGGCCGAGCTGCTCGGCGCGTCCTGCGGCCCGTGGTCCGCGCCGGCCGAGATCCTCGTCGCCGGCCACGTGAATGGACGCCCCGGGCTGCGTGTCCGTCGAGGTGCGTTCTCCGCGGCCGACGTCGGGGCCGTCGACGGTGTGATGACGACGTCGCCCGAGCGCACCGCCTGGGACCTCGCCCGGCGTCTCGACCTGGTGGAGGCCGTCGTCGCGGTCGACGCGCTGGCCGCGGCGCGACGTCGACGGCCCACGTTCGTCCCCGGTCCCGTGCACGGACCGGAATCGGTCGCACGGTCGAGGAGGCTGTCGCTCTCACCCGGCTTCGACCCCGCGGCACTATTCCGCAGGCGTCTCGCGACTCCGGGAGCACGCGGTGCCCGGCAGCTGGACCGGGTGGTGGAGCTCGCCGACCCGCGGGCGGAGTCACCGCCGGAGACCCGGTTGCGGCTGCTGCTCGTTATGGCCGGTCTGCCCGCACCGCACGTGCAGTACCCCCTGCGGGACGTGCGAGGAGACGTGCGGTTCGACCTGGCCTACCCAGAGGCGAAGCTGGCGATCGAGTACGACGGCGAGGAGCACGACGACGCGCTCGACCGTGCGCGGGACGTCCACACCGCCGCACTGGGGTGGCACACGCTCCGGCTGCTGAAGCGGGACCTGACCCGCACCTCGGACCGCACTGTCGCTGTCGTCCGAAATCTGCGTGCCGAGCGCGTCAAACTGCTCGCGACGACGCCGAGCGGGGCGTGAGGGCTCCAGGATCATGATCGGAAAGCCCTGACGCCCCGCCCGGTGTGCGGTGTGACCCTGGGCGGGCCGGACCGGCGGGTGGGTGTCTGGCGGGTAACGTGTACCGGCGTGAGTGAGCAGACCTTTTGGGGCCCGGACTTCTCCGCACTGCAGCAGCAGGATCCCGAGATCGCCGGGGTCGTACTGGACGAGCTGGATCGGCTACGCGGTGGACTGCAGCTGATCGCGAGCGAGAACCTGACCAGCCCGGCGGTGCTGGCAGCGCTCGGCTCGACGTTGTCCAACAAGTACGCCGAGGGATACCCCGGCCGTCGCTACTACGGTGGCTGCGGCGTCGTGGACCAGGCCGAGGAGATCGGCAACGCGCGCACCAAGGAGCTGTTCGGCGCGGAGCACGTCAACCTGCAGCCGCACTCCGGCGCCAGCGCCAACCTCGCCGCCTACGCCGCGTTCGCCAAGCCCGGCGACACCGTGCTGGCCATGGACCTCAAGCAGGGCGGCCACCTCACGCACGGCAGCAAGGTCAACTTCTCCGGCCTGTGGTTCAACGCCGTGTCCTACCTCGTCCGCGAGGACACCGAACTGATCGACTACGACCAGGTCCGCGCGCTGGCTCTCGAGCACAAGCCGAAGATCATCATTGCCGGCGCGACCGCGTATCCCCGCACGATCGACTTCAAGATCTTCCGCGAGATCGCCGACGAGGTCGGCGCGAAGCTGATGGTCGACGCCGCCCACTTCATCGGGCTGGTCGCCGGCAAGGCGATCCCGTCGCCGGTGCCCTACGCCGACGTCGTCACCGCGACCACGCACAAGGTGCTGCGCGGGCCGCGCGGCGGCATGATCCTCTGCAAGGCCGAGCACGCCAAGGCCATCGACAAGGCCGTGTTCCCGTTCTCCCAGGGCGGCCCGCTGATGCACGCCGTCGCGGCCAAGGCCGTGGCCATGCGTGAGGCGGCCCAGCCCGCCTACCAGGCCTACGCCCGGCAGGTCGTGGCGAACGCGCAGGCGCTGGCCAAGAGCCTCGAGGCGGAGGGCATGCGCGCGGTCTCCGGTGGCACCGACACGCACCTGTCGCTGATCGACCTGCGCCCGATCGGCGTCTCCGGCTCGGACGCCGAGACCCGCTGCGACCGGGCGAGCATCACGCTGAACAAGAACGCCATCCCGTACGACCCGGCACCGCCGATGAAGCCCTCGGGCCTGCGGGTCGGCTCGCCGAGCGTCACCACGCAGGGCATGACCGAGGCGGACATGGCCGAGGTCGGGGCGCTGCTGGCCCGCGCCGTCAAGGCCGAGCACGACACCCCGGCCGGTGACCGCGAGATCGCCGCCGTGCGCGACGAGGTCGGGGCGCTCGTCGGGCGCTCGCCCGCCTACCCGCGCGGCTGATCGGGCCGGGACGACGAGCACGCCGGAGCCGGTCGCGCACGTGGTGACCTACCTCGCGCAGGAGCAGAGCTCGTTCGGCTACGGGCTCCCGATCCGGGAGTACCTGCTGGTCGGGCTCTGCGCCGCGGTGGTCACACTGCTGCTGACCGGGCCGGTGCGGATGCTCGCGCTCAAGGCCGGGGCGGTCGCCTGGCCGCGCGGTCGCGACGTGCACGTCACCCCGACCCCGCGCTGGGGCGGGCTGGCGATGTTCGGTGGGGTGCTGGCCGGGATCGGGCTCGCCGCCCAGCTCCCGGCCCTGCGGTTGGCGTTCTTCGAGGGCAGCACCGACGTGCTCGGGGTGCTGGTCGCGGCGGCCCTGCTGGTCGGGGTCGGGCTGCTGGACGACCGATACGACCTGGATGCGATCACCAAGTTCTCCGCGCAGGTGACCGCGGCCGGACTGCTCGTGCTGTTCGGCATCCAGTGGGTGATGTTCTGGATCCCCTGGGGCGGCGGCGGCACCGGCATCTCGGGCTCGTTCCTGCTCCTCGGGCAGGCGCAGGGCGTGCTGCTGACCGTGCTGCTGACCGTCGCGCTGGTGAACGCGATGAACTTCGTGGACGGCCTGGACGGGCTCGCCGCCGGGATCGGCATGATCACCGCGCTGGCCACGGCCGTGTTCTGCGTGGGGCTGATCCGGGAGAACGGCAACGACCCGGCGACGTACTCGCCGGCGCTGATCGCGATCGTGCTGGCCGGAGCGTGCCTGGGGTTCCTGCCGCACAACTTCAACCCGGCCCGGATCTTCATGGGCGACACCGGGTCGATGCTGGTGGGCGTGCTGCTGGCCGCGGCCACCACGAGCGCCTCGGGGAAGGTCAACTACTCGGAGGGCGTCGGGCCCACCGACTTCCTGGCGCTGCTCGCGCCGCTGGTGGTCCTGGCCGGCATCGTGTTCATCCCGCTGCTCGACCTGCTGCTGGCCGTCGTCCGGCGGACCCGGGCCGGGACCAGCCCGTTCAGCCCGGACAAGATGCACCTGCACCACCGGCTGCTCGAGATCGGGCACAGCCACCGGCGCGCGGTGCTGCTCGTCTACCTGTGGGTCGGGGTGCTGGCGTTCGGAGCGGTCGCGCTCGCGCTCGTCGACGAGGTTCTGGTGGTTCTGGGAGCGATCGCCGGCGGCCTCGTCGTCGCCGTCGTCGCGTCCGCCGTCCCGCATCGGGCGAGGGCCCGCGCCCGGACCTCCGGCACCGATCGGAGATGGTCCGGGTCCTCCTGATCACCCGCTGTTCGTCCGGATCCGGTTGCGTCCGACGATCAGGGGGAGGAATCGGACGAACGATCACGAATCACTGTGGCCCAGATGACTTCATTGCAGGTCACGCCACGCAGAGCGGGCCGGTGACGCTGTGATAGCGTCCCGAAGCAGTTGGCCGTGGTCACACGGCGCGACGATCAGCTTGGACCTGCCGCGGACGGTTGGCAAGCCGCCGGGGGAGTGTCTGCACTCGACGAGGAGTTGTATGTGACGACCGATACCCCGAGCGTCCAGAGCCCGAACTAGCGGCCTGCGGACGTGTCGGACGGTGACGGGCCGGGCCTGCGAGACCTGCTCAACATGGGTATCACCCTCGGCCTGTACGTTGCGTTCGGGCTGGCAGTGGGCCTGTTCGCCGATCACCTCCTCGACACGTCCCCCGCGTTCGTGCTCACCGGAATCGCGGTGGGTGTGGTTGGCGCATCACTGCACGTCTACAAGCTACTGAGGAGATATCTGTGAGCGAGGTGAGTCGGCGGTGTTGACCGGGATGTCCGGTACGCCCTACACCCCGCCCGTCACGCGGAAGACCGTACGGCGGTCGGCGATCTCTGCCGCCGTGGTCGGCGTCGTCGCACTCGTGGTCGCGGTCCCGGCCGGTTACACCGCGTGGGCCCTGTTCGGGATCGTCGGTCTCGCGATGGGGCTGGCGAACAGCGTGCTCGCCGTCGTGGCGGTGACCAACTTCGCGACCAAGCAGCCGACCAAGGCCCGCTTCATGGGTTCGGTCCTCTCCCGGCTCGCGGTCATCACCGTGGTCGCGTTCGCCTGTGCCCTGCTGTTCCGCCCGTCCGGGTTCGGCGTCTTCGGTGGGCTGGCCGTGTTCCAGTTCATCGTCGTCGTCTGCTCGATGCTGCCGCTGATCAAGGAGATCCGACAGAAATGACAATCGCGGTACTCGCCGCCGAAGGTGAGATCACTCCGGGCGAGCACTGGACGGTGGAGGTCGCCGGCCTGACGCTGAACATGGACACGATCCTGGCGACCGTGATCGCCGGGGGCATTGTCATGGGCCTGGGCCTCTACATGGCCGGACGGGCCACGAAGGGTCGTCCCACCAAGCTGCAGCTCGCCTTCGAGGCGCTGACCACCTGGGTGCAGGGGCAGGTGCGCGACGGTCTCGGCCTGAAGGCGCCGACCGGCCTGGTCGGCTTCGGCTTCACGTTGTTCTCGTTCATCCTGATCAGCAACTGGCTGGCCGCGCTGCCCACGGAGCACATCCTCCCGCCGCCCACGGCGGACGTGAACCTGGTCTACGCGATGACGATCTGTGTGTTCGTCTGGCTGAACGTCTGGGCCATCAGGCACTCGCCCAAGCACTACGTCAAGCACTGGGTCGAGCCGTACGCGTTCCTCGCGCCGATCGAGATCATCACCCTCTACTTCGCGCGGCCGCTGTCGCTGTCGCTGCGGCTCTTCGGCAACATCTTCGCCGGAGGGATCATGGTCTCGGTGATCGCTCTACTGCCCTCCTATATTCTCTGGCTGCCGAACGCGGGCTGGAAGCTGTTCGACATGTTCATCGGTGCGATCCAGGCGCTGATCTTCACCCTGCTCACGATCATTTACTTCAGTGAGTACGCAGGCGAGGAAGAAGAGGCCCACTAGCGGCGCTCGCGCAGCGAGTATCCGCACCGACCGGGTCTCGACGACCCGATCCCGGCGGCCCCGACACCGCCGACATCCCGAATAACACCCCGGTTCCTGCCTCGAGTCGCGGGCCCGTGGACACCAGATAAGAACGAGGAGAGACATGAGCGCACTGCAGACGGTCCTCACCCAGGCCCAGGGTGGGACCGGACCCGGCGAGATCCTGACCGGTCTGGCGATGGTCGGCGGTGGCCTGGCCCTCGGTGGCGGCGCCATCGGTGCGGCCATCGGTGACGGTCTGGCCGGTTCCGCGGTCATCCAGGGTGTGGCCCGCCAGCCCGAGGCCGCCGGCCGCCTGAACACCACGATGTTCCTGATCATCGGTCTGGCCGAGGGCATGTACTTCATCAACCTGGCGTTCATGGCTGTCTTCGTGTTCGTCACCGGCGCTTCTGCCTGATCGGAGCACCATGACGACAGCAACGATGGCGGCGGCGAACCAGAACTTCCTGCTGCCCAACGCCACGTTCTTCGTCGAGCTCGTGCTGTTCCTGGTCCTGTTCTTCGTGATGGCCCGCTTCGTCGTCCCGCCGCTGGCGAAGGCGATGCGCGATCGCGAGGAGATGGTCCGCAAGGCGGCCCGGGATCGCGAGGAGGCGACCAAGGAGCTCCGGCAGGCCGAGGTGCGCTACCAGTCGGAGCTCTCCGACGCCCGGGTCGAGGCTGCCCGGATCCGGGACGAGGCACGTGCCGAGGCCCAGGGGATCCGCGACGAGATGCGGCGCACGGCCGACCAGGAGGTCGCCCGGATCCGCGAGCAGGGCGAGGAGCAGCTGGCTACGCAGCGGACCGACGCGTTCCGGCAGCTGCGCGGTGAGATCGGCGGACTGTCGTCCGAACTGGCCGAACGCGTGGTCGGGCGGTCGCTGCCCGCCGGTGCCGGGCGCCAGTCGACGGTGGACCGGTTCCTGGCCGAGCTGGACGAGAAGTCCGGGACCTCGGCGAGCACGTCGAGTACGTCCGGAGGGAGTAGCTGATGGCGACCACCATCGCCGAGATCGTCGGCTTCATCGTGGTGCTGTTCGTGCTCTACCGCTACGTCTGGCCGGTGCTCAAGAAGATGCTCGACGAGCGTCAGGACCTGATCCAGCGTCAGGTCGACGAGGCGGAGCAGGCCGAGAAGGACCTGGCCGAGGCGAAGCGCAAGCACGACTCGGCCGTTGCCGAGGCCGAGCAGGAGGCGTCCCGGATCCGGGACGCCGCCCGCGCCGCCGCCCCCCGCATCCGCGAGGAACTGCAGGAGCAGGCCGATGCGGACGTGGAGCGGATCAAGGCGCGCGGCCAGGAGCAGCTCGCCGCGCAGCGGGACCAGTCCGTCCGCGGGCTGCGTACCGAGATCAGCGGCCTGTCCATGCAGCTGGCCCAGCGGATGATCGCGGACTCGATGGCGGACGTCGGCCAGAAGGAGGCCAGCGTCGACGCCTTCCTCGAGGAACTCAACAGCCTCGACGAGCTGGACGGCCTCGGCAGGCGTGACGCGTCGACGGCGAAGCAGCCGGCCCAGGCCGGCGGAGGGGTGAGCTGATGGCCGTCGTGGCCCTGCAGTCGAACAGCAGGGAGTCCCTGGCCGTCGCCGAGCAGGCGCTGGACCGCACCGTCGACTCGGCGTCGGCCCAGGACTTGCAGAGCATCGGCGACGAGCTGTACTCGGTGCTGCGCGTGCTCGGCTCGGAGCGTTCGCTGCGCCAGCACCTGGCCGACCCGACGGTGGAGCAGGACAGCCGGGTCGGGCTCGCCCGCGGGTTGTTCGGCCAGAAGGCCGGGGCGAACACCGTTGCGGTGCTCTCCGACGTGGTGTCGGCCCGCTGGTCGCGCCCGGCCGACCTGCTCGAGGCGCTCGAGGTGCTCGCCCGGCGGGCGCTGCTCGGTGTCGCGGAGTCGAACGGCGAGCTGGACGAGGTCGAGGACGAGCTGTTCCGCTTCGGCCGGATCCTCGACCGGGAGCCGGAGCTCAACTCCCTGCTCACCGACACCAACAACCCCGGTGACAAGCGGGCCGAGCTGCTGCGCGGCGTGCTGGGCGACAAGGTGCGCCCGACCACCGCGTCGCTGCTCGAGCAGACCGTGCGTACCCCGCGGGGGCGCGCCCTGGATCTGGCCGCGAACGACCTCGCCGAGCTGACCGCCGCACGTCGCGACCGCTATGTCGCTCACGTGAAGACGGCGGTGGCGCTCTCCGACGAGCAGGAGCGGCGGCTGACCGAGACGCTGACCAGGACGTACGGGCGGCAGATGTCGCTGCAGGTGGAGCTGGACCCCGAGCTGATCGGCGGGCTGGTCGTGCGCGTGGGCGGAGAGCTCATCGACGGCAGCGTGGCCGGTCGCCTCGCGGCGGCCCAGCGTCAGCTCCCGGGCTGAGCCCTCCTCCACGCCGAGACGTAACTGACGATCGAGAGAAGGAAAGACTACTCCCATGACAGAGCTGACGATCTCCCCGGAGGAGATCCGGAGTGCGATCTCCAGCTACGTCTCGTCGCTGGAGAGCCAGACCTCCCGCCAGGAGGTGGGCACCGTCGCCGACACCGGTGACGGCATCGCCCACGTCGAGGGCCTGCCCTCGGCGATGACCAACGAGCTGCTCGAGTTCGAGGGCGGCGTCCAGGGCGTCGCGCTGAACCTCGAGCAGCGCGAGATCGGTGCGGTCATCCTCGGTGACTACGCCGGCATCGAGGAGGGCCAGCAGGTCACCCGCACCGGGAACATCCTCTCGGTGGACGTCGGCGACGGCTTTCTCGGCCGGGTCGTGGACCCGCTGGGCAAGCCCATCGACGGGCTCGGCGACATCGAGGCCGAGACCTCCCGCGTGCTCGAGCTGCAGGCGGCGTCGGTGATGGAGCGCCAGAGCGTCAGTGAGCCGCTGCAGACCGGCATCAAGGCGATCGACGCGATGACGCCGATCGGCCGCGGCCAGCGCCAGCTGATCATCGGCGACCGCAAGACCGGCAAGACCGCGGTCTGCGTCGACACGATCATCAACCAGAAGGAGAACTGGGACTCCGGGGACCCCGACAAGCAGGTCCGCTGCATCTACGTCGCGATCGGCCAGAAGGGCTCCACGATCGCCGGTGTCCGCCAGTCGCTGGAGGACTCGGGCGCGCTGGCGTACACGACGATCGTCGCCGCCCCGGCATCCGACCCGGCCGGCTACAAGTGGCTCGCGCCCTACACCGGCTCGGCCATCGGCCAGCACTGGATGTACCAGGGCAAGCACGTCCTGATCGTGTTCGACGACCTGTCCAAGCAGGCCGAGGCCTACCGCGCGATCTCGCTGCTGCTGCGCCGCCCGCCGGGCCGTGAGGCCTACCCCGGTGACGTCTTCTACCTGCACTCCCGTCTGCTGGAGCGTTGCGCCAAGCTCTCCGACGACCTCGGCGCGGGCTCGATGACCGGACTGCCGATCATCGAGACGAAGGCCAACGACGTGTCGGCCTACATCCCGACGAACGTCATCTCGATCACCGACGGTCAGGTCTTCCTGGAGTCGGACCTGTTCAACCAGGGTGTCCGGCCGGCCATCAACGTCGGTATCTCGGTCTCCCGGGTGGGTGGCGACGCGCAGATCAAGGCCATGAAGACGGTCTCCGGTTCGCTGCGGCTGGACCTGTCGCAGTACCGCGAGCTCGAGGCGTTCGCCGCGTTCGGCTCGGACCTCGACGCCGCGTCGGCCGCCTCGCTGGGTCGCGGTGAGCGACTGGTCGAGCTGCTCAAGCAGGCCCAGTACGCCCCGGTCGCGGTGCAGGAGCAGGTCGTGGCGATCTGGTTGGGCACCAAGGGCAAGCTCGACTCGGTCCCGGTCCCCGACGTGCAGCGCTTCGAGTCGGACTTCCTGGACCACGTGCGGCGCAACGAGCAGGGCGCGCTGGACGAGATCCTGAGCACCGGCAAGCTCTCCCCGGACAACGAGGAGCGGCTCAACCGCACCGTCGAGGACTTCAAGAAGAGCTTCACCGCCACCGACGGCTCCTCCGTGGTGCCGAAGGAGAAGGCGGAGGAGGCTCTCGACGAGAGCGACGTCGACCAGGAGACGGTGAAGGTCAACAAGCCGGCCCCGTCCGAGAGCTGAGGCGAGGCACCACATGGCGGCACAGATCCGGGTGCTGCGGCGACGGATCAAGTCGACGCAGTCCATCAAGAAGATCACCCGGTCCCAGGAGCTGATCGCGACCTCGCGGATCGCGAAGGCCCGGGCCCGGGTGGACGAGGCACGGCCCTACGCCGAGGAGATGACGCGGACGCTCTCCGAGCTCGCGTCGAACTCGGCGCTGGACCACCCGTTGCTGGTCGAGCGCAGTGAGCCCAAGCGCGCCGCGGTCCTGGTCGTCACCAGCGACCGGGGCCAGTGCGGCGGCTACAACGCGAACGTGCTCAAGGAGGCCGAGCGCCTGCAGTCGTTGCTCCGCGAGCAGGGCAAGGAGCCGGTCGTCTACGTGATCGGTCGCAAGGGCGTGAGCTACTACCGCTTCCGCAAGCGCCCGGTCGAGGCGTCCTGGACGGGCTTCTCCGAGCAGCCGTCCTATGAGGACGCCGCCGAGGCGGCACGCACGCTGGTCGCGGCGTTCATGGCCGGTGCCGACGACGAGGGCGACGGCGCGGCCGAGGACGGCGTGCGCGGGGTGGACGAGCTCCACCTGGTGTACACGAGCTTCAAGAACATGATCACGCAGATCCCGCAGGCGCGGCGGATGGCGCCGATGGAGGTCGTGTACCCGCCGGCCGGCGAGTCCGTGCTGGCCGACGACGCGCAGGACGAGCAGGCCGCTTCCACGTCGTCGGACGAGCAGAGCGACGGGCCGCAGGCGCTCTACGAGTTCGAGCCGGACGCGGACACGCTGTTCGACGCGCTGCTCCCGAAGTACATCGGGGCGCGGCTGTTCGCGGCGTTGCTGGAGTCCGCGGCGTCGGAGTCGGCGAACCGGCAGCGGGCCATGAAGGCCGCGACGGACAATGCGAACGAACTCATCCGTACCCTGACCCTGGAGGCCAACCAGGCACGTCAGGCTCAGATCACCCAGGAGATCAGCGAGATCGTCGGTGGGGTCGACGCTCTCGCGAGTGCAGGAAGTGAGAGCTGATGACCGCAACTGCCGATACCGGCACCCAGACCACTCCGCCGTCGTCGGCTCGAACCGGCCGGGTCGTCCGCGTCACCGGCCCGGTCGTCGACGTGGAGTTCCCGCGCGGGCAGGTGCCGGAGCTGTACAACGCTCTGACCCTCGAGGTCGCGTTCGGTGACCTGGCCAAGACGCTGACCCTGGAGATCGCCCAGCACCTGGGCGACAACCTGGTCCGCGCGATCTCCATGCAGCCCACCGACGGCGTGGTCCGCGGCCAGGAGGTCACCGACCTCGGCCGTCCGATCTCCGTCCCGGTCGGCGACCAGGTCAAGGGCCACGTGTTCAACGCGCTCGGTGAGTGCCTGGACAAGCCCGACCTGGAGATCAGCGGCGAGCTGTGGGGCATCCACCGCAAGGCGCCGTCGTTCGACCAGCTCGAGGGCTCGACCGAGATGCTGGAGACCGGCATCAAGGTGCTCGACCTGATGACCCCGTACGTGGTCGGCGGGAAGATCGGCCTGTTCGGCGGCGCGGGCGTGGGCAAGACCGTGCTGATCCAGGAGATGATCCAGCGCGTCGCGCTGAACTTCGGTGGCACCTCGGTGTTCGCCGGCGTCGGCGAGCGCACCCGTGAGGGCAACGACCTCATCACGGAGATGACCGAGTCGGGCGTCATGGAGAATACCGCGCTGGTGTTCGGCCAGATGGACGAGCCGCCGGGCACCCGTATGCGGGTCGCGCTGTCCGCGCTGACGATGGCGGAGTACTTCCGCGACGAGCAGAACCAGGACGTGCTGCTGTTCATCGACAACATCTTCCGGTTCACCCAGGCCGGCCAGGAGGTCTCCACCCTGCTGGGCCGGATGCCGTCCGCGGTGGGGTACCAGCCCACCCTGGCCGACGAGATGGGCGAGCTGCAGGAGCGGATCACCTCCACCCGGGGCCGGTCGATCACCTCGATGCAGGCGATCTACGTCCCCGCGGACGACTACACCGACCCCGCACCGGCGACCACGTTCGCCCACCTGGACGCGACCACGGAGCTCTCCCGGCCGATCTCGCAGAAGGGGATCTACCCGGCGGTGGACCCGCTGACCTCGACGTCGCGGATCCTGGACCCGCAGTACGTGGGCGAGGAGCACTTCCGGGTCGCGAACGAGGTGAAGCGGATCCTGCAGAAGTACAACGACCTGCAGGACATCATCGCGATTCTCGGTATCGACGAGCTGTCCGAGGAGGACCGGCAGCTGGTCGGCCGGGCGCGCCGGATCGAGCGCTTCCTGTCGCAGAACCTGCTGGTGGCCGAGCAGTTCACCCAGCAGCCCGGTTCGACGGTCCCGCTGAAGGAGACCATCGAGGCGTTCGACAAGATCGCCAAGGGCGAGTTCGACGACGTGCCCGAGCAGGCGTTCTTCCTCTGCGGTGGCCTCGAGGACCTGGACAGGAACCGCAAGAAGCTCGAGAACTCGTGAACGTGGCTTGCGGAGTGAACCAGCAGCGGAGCGCAGATGGCTGAGATGACGGTCGACCTGGTGTCGGTCGAGCGACGGCTGTGGTCGGGCGGGGCGAGCTTCGTGCTCGCCCGCACGACCGCCGGCGAGATCGGCGTGCTCCCCGGGCACGAGCCGACCCTGGCCCAGATGGAGGAGGCCGGCGTCGTGCGTATCGACGACGAGGACGGCACATCCCGGACGGTGGCGGTGCACGGCGGCTTCCTGTCGATCACCCCGGAGCGGGTGTCGATCCTGGCCGAGTTCGCGGAGATGTCCGAGGAGATCGATACCGAGCGGGCGCGTTCGGCGCTCGATCGGGCGGACGGCTCGGAGACCGAGGGGGCGGCGGCCAAGGCCCGCGCCGAGGTGCGGCTGAAAGCCGCGGAAGCCTTCTCCCGATAGTCGCCGGGGCGGACACGCGGTGGAACTGGTGGCGACGATCGTCGGAGTTCTGCTGGTGTGTCTGCTCCTGCCCCTGATCTGGCTCGCCGTACGGCGGGTCCGGCTCATGAGAGGCGGCGGCGTGGACCTGTGTCTGCGCCGCCGTTTTCTCGTCAACGACTGGCATTTCGGCGTGGGCCGCTTCCGCGGCGACGAGTTCGTCTGGTTCCGCCTGACCAGCTTCCGGATCGGTCCGACGGTCGTGCTCGACCGGGCGGACCTGGAGATCGTCGACCGGCGGCCGCCGCTGCGGTCGGAGGACTTCGCGATCCCGTCGGCGGTGGAGGTCCTGCGCTGCCGGGAACGCGGCGGGGCCGACGTCGAGCTCGCGATGTCTGCCGACGTGCTGACCGGCTTCCTGGCCTGGGTCGAGGCCACCCCGCCCGGCCGCCTCTCCGGCTGGCCCAGGGCCTCGTAACACCCCCTCCCTTTCCGCACCCCTGCTGTTGGTGCCCACCCGGGGCTGCACGAGAGCTGCTCTCGTCCACCTGGGGCGCACGAGAGCAGCTCTCGTGCAGCCAGGGGCGTTGGGGGGCCGGGCAGCTGCGCGTGGTGCACGAGCGGAGTTCTCGTGCACCTGGGGCGCACGAGAGCTGCTTTCGTGCATCGGGGGCGTGAAGGGGCTGGGGCTGCTCTTGGTGTGCGAACAGAACTCTCGTACGGCCGGGGTGTGCGAGCGG
>JAKDNL010000680.1 GCA_030451825.1 Pseudonocardia sp.
TCACCACAGTCGAACGAGGCGACCCAGAGGTCGACCTGGTCATGCCGCCGATGCGGGAAAGAACGCCACCCGGACGAAAACCGCCGAGGATTAGACCCCGCCGGGCCGCCGCGGGCCGGGCGCGGTGCCCCAGGGGTCAGGTTCGGTGCAGGCGGGCGTGGACGGCCTTGTCGGCCTTGCGGGCCATGTCGGCGACGGCGGCGCGTTCCGCGGCGGCGGCCTCGTAGTCGGCCTGCCGGTCACGGACCACTCGCGCCGGTGCGCCGACGGCGATCGCGTACGCCGGTAGGTCACCGCGGGCGACGGCGTGCGCGCCGAGCACCGAACCCTGCCCGATCCGGGTGCCGCGCAGCACCGACGTCTTCACACCGAGCCAGCACTCCGGCCCGATCCGCACCGGCGTCTTCGCGATGCCCTGGTCCTTGATCGGGCGGTGCACGTCGGCGGTGACGTGGTCGAAGTCGGTGACGTAGACCCAGTCCGCGACCAGCGTCGCCGCGCCGATCTCGACGTCGAGGTAGCAGTTCACGGTGTTGTTGCGGCCGAACACCACCTTGTCGCCGATCCGCATCGAGCCCTCATGACAGCGCAGCGACGTGCCGTCGCCGATGTGCACCCAGCGCCCGATCTCCAGGCGGCCGAACCCCGGCCGGGCCTCGATCTGGACCCCGCGCCCGAGGAACACCATCCCGCGCAGCACCACCTGCGGGTGGGTGATCCGCAGCTTCAGCAGCCGCCAGTACCGCAGCAGGTACCAGGGCGTGTACGCGCGGTTGCGCAGCACCCAGCGCAGCGAGTCGCGGCCGAACAACCGGGCCTGCTCGGGGTCGCGGCCGCGCACCCGGTCCCACGTCGCACTCATGGCCGTCGACCCTATGGGGTTGCCCCGCACGGCCGACGGGTACCTGCTTCCCAGACCGCGTCCGCGCAGCGCCGCCGGGCACCCCACGACACGGAGACAAAACGCAGAGGCAGGACGATGACCACACCCGACGCACACCCGGGCGAGCGCCCGAGCAGCGGCCCGGACGACGGCACCGACGTCGGCACCGGCGAGGTCACCGGCGCCGGGGCGGGCACCGCCCGCGACGACCGGGGCAAGGACGGCAGCCCGCGCCGGTCCGGCCCGTCGACCTCGTCCGGGGACTCCGGCGCGACCGACCGCGCCGCCCGGGAGATGGACGCCGACGACGAGGACGAGCCGACCCGCAGCGAGTAGCGGCGAGGCCAGGTCCTGTCGGACAGGCGTCAGCCCCGGGCGGCGTCGATCTCCGCGGCATCGATCTCCGCGGCTTCGATCTCCGCGGCGCCGGGCATCGCGGTCCGCGCGCCGTCGGAGGCCACCGACAGCGACGCCGCGGTCACCGCCGTCTCGGCGGCCTGGGCGAGGTCGCGGCCCGCGGCGAGCCCGGCGGCCAGCACGCCGTTGAACGTGTCCCCGGCGCCGGTGGTGTCGCGCACCTGCGCAGCCCCGGCCGCGATCTCGCGCACCGTGCCGTCCGGGTGGGCCAGCAGCACGCCGTCCCCGCCGAGGGTGACCACGACCGGTGCCCCGGTCCGCCCGGCCAGCGCGATCGCCCGCGCCGCGACGTCGCCGGCGTCCGACAGCCCGGCGCCCGGCGGCCCTGCGTCCGACAGCCCGGCGCGGGAGTGCAGGTCGGCCAGCTCGGAGCGGTTCGGGGTGAGCACCGGCCCGTCGTCGAGCAGGTCCAGCACGGCGCCGGTCACCGGCGCCGGGTTCAGCACGCACGTCAGGCCCGCCGCACCCGCGGCGCGGACCGCGGCGACGACCGCGGCGTCCGGGATCTCCGTGCTGACCAGCACACATCCGGCCCGGTCCAGGACGCCGTCGAGCGCCGTGCGCACCGCCGCGGCGTCCACCCGGGCGTTCACGCCGGCACCGACCGCGATCTGGTTCTCGCCCGCGTCATCGGTGACGATCAGGGCCACCCCGGTCGGGACACCGTCCAGGCGGGCCACGCCGCCGGTCCCGACCTGCTCGGCGCGCAGCTCGTCGACGGCCCCGGTGCCCTCGCCGTCGTCGCCGACCGCGCCGACGAGCTCCACCGGCGCCCCGGCCCTGGCGGCGGCCACCGCGGCGTTCGCGCCCTTGCCACCGCCGTAGCGCGCCAGGTCGCCTCCGACGACGGTCTCGCCCGGCCCGGGCAGCCGACCGGCCGCCACCACCAGGTCCACGTTGACCGCCCCGACCACGACGACCACGTTGCCGCACCGCTCCCGCACCCGGCCGATCGTAGGTGCTCGTGCATGCTGGTCCGGCGAACCGATCACGACGGGTGAGACCAGGAGGCGAGCGGGTGCCGACACCGCTGATCATCGACACCGACCCCGGGGTGGACGACGCGGTCGCGCTGGTGCTCGCGCTGCGCAGCCCCGAGGTCGACGTGCGGGCCGTCGTCGCCGCGTTCGGCAACGTCGCGCTCGAGCACACGCTGCCCAACGCCCGCCGGCTGGTCGCGCTGACCGGGCGTGGCGACGTCCCGGTGGCCGCGGGCGCGGATCGCCCGCTGGTGTACGACCGCCCGCCGCGGGTCGGCCACATCCACGGTGTGGACGGCCTGGGCGGGCGCTCTGCCGGGCTGTCCGAACTCGCGCCGCTGGACCCGCGCGCCGGCGTCGACCTGATGGCCGACGTGCTGCGCGCGGCGTCCGAACCGGTCACGATCGCCTCGATCGGCCCGCTCACCGACACCGCGCTGCTGCTGGCCACGCACCCCGAGCTGGTGGCGCGGATCGGCCGGATCGTGGTCATGGGCGGCGCGCTGGGCGTCGGCAACATCACCGGTGCGGCCGAGTTCAACGTGCACATCGACCCGGAGGCCGCGCACCGCGTGCTCACCCAGGCGCAGGTCCCGGTGACGCTGGTTCCGCTGGACCTGACGCTGCGCTGCATGGTCGGCACTCCGTGGCTGGCCCGCCTCGCCGCGGCCGACCCGGTGTGCGCGGAGCTGGCCGCGATGATCGAGCCCTACCACGCGTTCTACCGCGCCGACCACGGCCGCGACGTCGTCGCGATGCACGATGCGCTGGCCCTGCTGGAGTGCGTCGCCCCGGGGTCGCTGCGCTGTACCCCGGTGCCGGTTCAGGTGTCCTGTGACCTCGGCCCGGCCCGCGGCGCCACCGTCGCCGACCACCGGCCGGACGCGGACGGGCCGCGGGTACAGGTGGCGCTCGACGCCGACGTCCCGGCGGTCCTGGACGCAGTGCTGTCCCGCCTGCTCTCCCCCCGTGGGGGGGGGGGGGGGGGGGGGAGAGCCGGTAATCGGCCCGGGGCAGGGCGGGGGGGGGGGGGGGCCGGGGGGGGGGGGGGGCGGCCCCCGCGG
>JAKDNL010000681.1 GCA_030451825.1 Pseudonocardia sp.
GACGACGCGCCGCATCACCCACTCATGATCGAAATAGCCCGGAAAGTCCCGCTAGTGGTCGCGCCCGCGGTGGCCCACGACAGCGCCGAACTTGCGATCACGACCACGAGGCCGACCGGACCAGCAGGGCCGACCGGCTGGGCTAGGTAGGAACCGACACCAGGATCCGGACGGCCTCGGCGACGGCTGCGCGGCGGGCGATCCGGACGGCGGTCGCGATCGGGCGCAGGGCCTCCCGGCGGGCCTCGGCCGCCGAGGAGGACAGCGCGCCGTAGTCGCCCAACCCCGTCGGCTCCGCCTCCTGCCGTCTCCCGTAGTCACCCGACCTCGTCGGCCCCTGCTGTCCCCCGAGCTCGTCGCCGGCCGCGGCGGCGAGGATCGCGTCCACCTCGTCGGCCTGTTGCAGCACCCGCAGGGCCTGCGGCGGCATGCCGGCCGGCCACAGTGACGTCGGCCGCGAGCGGAGCCGGGCGGCGATCTCCTCGCGCACACCCGGCCGGTGCCGGGCCACCCCGAGGTTGGTCAGCACCGACGCCGACGTGCGGACCTGCTCGCGCAGATCGGCCTCGGCCTGGGTCAGTGCCACGTACTCCGGCACCGGACCCGGGTCCGGGACGCGGTAGACGGTCCAGCGCACGACGCCGTCGGCGATGTCGGTCGGGACGACGCCGAACCCGGCCTCCGGGAACAGGATCCCCTCGCCGGCGCTGGTCGCCTCCCGGCTGAACGGGCCCGGGCCGGGCAGCCCGCGCACGTCACCCGGGGCGGGCAGCACCAGCCGGGCCTGACCGCGCGGGGAGAGCCGGCGCAGCGCGGCGAGCATCATCGTGACCGAGGTCGGGGCGGAACCCGGCCCGGGCACCCCGGTCCACTCGCCCGTGTCGGCGTCGGCAGCGAGCACGTCGTGCGCCTCGGACCAGGGCGCCAACGAGTCCAGGACGTCGTCCGGAGCGGCGGCCCCGGCGAGCCACGCCGAGGCCCACACCGCCAGGGTCGCAGAGGAGCGGGGCACGAGCGCCAGGCTAACCACCGGGCACCCGGGGTGCGCCAGCGCCGTGTGGGTGATCGTGATCGCTTCCGGTGTGCGCGAGGAGTCGCCGCAGGTCAGGGGACTCCGCCGTTCGGCGCCCCGCTGCACAGCGCGCGTGGCCCGCTGCGCCGCCCGCGTGGTCCCGGTCGCGGGCCGCGTGTCGTGCGCCCGAGGACGGCGGGTCCCCGGCGATACTCGGGGAGTGAGCCCGCGACCCATGTCCCGCACCCACGACGACCGCGCCCATGACTACCGGGGCGCGTTCACCGCGTCCGGCACCCGCACGCAGACCCGCCGGGAGATCCCGCAGGTCCCGGCGGAGCCGGGCCTGGTCGTGGAGGACCCGGCCAGCGGCTTCTGCGGCGCTGTCGTCTCGATCGACTCGCGCGAGGTCACGCTCGAGGACCGCCACGGCGGACGCCGGGTGTTCCCGCTGCGCCCGGCCGCGTTCCTGTTCGAGGGCCGGCCGGCGACGCTGGTGAAGCCGGCCCCCGGCGCTCCGGCCGGGCGGGCGATGTCCGCGTCCGGTTCGGTGCACGTCGCCGACCTCAAGGCCCGCACCGCCCGCGCCGCCCGGATCTGGGTGGAGGGCCTGCACGACGCCGAGCTCCTCGAGCGCGTCTGGGGCCACGACCTGCGGGTCGAGGGCATCGTGGTCGAACCGCTGCACGGCGTCGACGACCTGGCCGCCGCCGTGCGCGAGTTCGGGCCCGGGCGCAGCCGCAAGCTCGGGATCCTGGTCGACCACCTCGTCGACGGGTCCAAGGAGACCCGCCAGGCCCGCGAGGCCACCGCCGTCGCCGGGGAGCACGTGCTGGTCACCGGCCATCCCTACGTCGACGTGTGGGAGGCGGTGAAGCCTGGCGTCGTCGGCATCCGGGCGTGGCCGCGGGTCCCGCGCGGCACGGACTGGAAGACCGGGGTGTGCGCCGCTCTGGGCTGGGGTGAACCGGCCGACGGCGCACGGCGCGTGCTCGGCGCCGTGCGCAGCTACCGGGACCTGGAGACGCCGCTGATCGGCGCCGTCGAGCAGCTGATCGACTTCGTGACCCAGGCCGAGGAGTAACGATCCGGCGACCCGCAACGCCTGATCCAGCCCCCTCCCCAGCGGTTCTGGCAGGCTGGGGCCATGACCCCGGCGCTGATCTGGCTGCTCGCGGGCGTCGTGCTGATCGGGACCGAGGCGGTGTCCGGCGAGCTGTTCCTGCTGATGCTCGGCGGGGGAGCGCTGGCCGCGGCCGGTGGAGCGGCGCTGGGTCTGGGTTTCCTCGGAGCCGCGGTGGTGTTCGCCGTGGTGTCGGTGGCGTTGCTGCTGGCCGTGCGCCCGATCGTGCGCCGCCGGCTCGAGGCGAGCCTGACGCCCCTGGAGACCCACCACGGCACGATGGTCGGCCGCGAGGCCGAGGTGGTGCACCGGGTGGACGGCGAGACCGGGCGGGTCCGGATCGCCGGCGAGCTGTGGTCGGCCCGCTCGATGGACGGCCACGAGGTGATCGAGGAAGGCGCCGTCGCCACGGTGCTGGAGGTGTCCGGCGCGGTCGCGCTGGTCACCGGCCGTGGGGTGCTGCCGGGCACCGACTGAGGAGACGGCCCCGTCCGGGGCCACGAGGACCTGGCCCTCTCCGCGAGGGCCGTGAAGGATGCGGCCCCTCCCGGGGTCGTGGACAGGCCGGCCCCCAGGGGCCGGGGTACAGGGAGCGCCGGTCCCACACCGGTGCACACCGAGTAGGGGGAGGGCCGGATGGAACCGGGAACGTTGATCTTCGTTGTGATCCTGATCGTACTGGTGATCACGGTGGTCGTGAAGTCGATCGTGATCGTGCCGCAGGAATGGGCCTTCATCATCGAGCGGCTGGGCAAGTACAAGGACACCCGCGAGGGTGGGCCCGCGATCCTCATCCCGTTCGTGGACCGGACGCGTGAGCGGGTGGACCTGCGTGAGCAGGTCGTCTCGTTCCCGCCGCAGCCGGTGATCACCCAGGACAACCTGACCGTCAACATCGACACCGTCGTCTACTTCAAGGTGAACGACGCCAAGTCCGCGGTCTACGAGATCGCGAACTACATCGCCGGCGTCGAGCAGATCACCACCACCACGCTGCGCAACGTGGTCGGCGGGATGACGCTGGAGCAGACCCTGACCTCGCGGGACCGGATCAACACGGTGCTGCGCGGCGAGCTCGACGAGGCCACCGGGCGCTGGGGGATCCGGGTCGGCCGGGTCGAGATCAAGGCGATCGACCCGCCCGCGTCCATCCAGGAGTCGATGGAGCGGCAGATGAAGGCCGACCGCGAGAAGCG
>JAKDNL010000682.1 GCA_030451825.1 Pseudonocardia sp.
GGGCGGCCCGCATCGGGGGGCCGGGCGGGCGGCAGGCGGGCGCGGCGTCCGGGGCGCGGGGCGGCCGGGTGGTGTCGGGAGGTCTGCTGGTGCGGGGCCGGGCGACGTATTCGCCCTGGTCGCGGGGGATCCTGGTGTTGGGCCCGCCCGGGGCGGGGAAGAGCTCGTGGTTGACGCAGCCGATCCTGGACGCGCCGGGCGCGGCGTATGTGTCCTCGACGAAGACCGAGCTGGTCGCGATGACCGCGCAGTTGCGGGCGGTACGCGGCCCGGTGTGGGTGTTCAACCCGACCGGGCTGGGCGGAGTGGCCTCAACGTTCGGATGGAACCCGGTCTCGGGGTGCGGCGACGCCGCAACCGCGGATGCCCGCGCCCGGGCGCTGGTCCGCGGCGGCGGCGGAGCGGCCAGCGGTCAGCACGCCGAGTTCTGGGCGGCCAAGGCCGCGGAGATCGTCCGCTGCTACCTGCTGGCCGCCGCGATCGACGAGGTCACGATGGCCGCGGTGATGGACTGGGCGCTCAACCCGACCGACCCGACCCCGGTGTCGCTGCTGGAAGATCACCCGCATCTGGTCCCGCAGGGCTGGATCGGGACCCTGCAGCGCAACCTGTCCGCGGCACCGAACGAGCGGTCCGGGTACTTCTCCGCCGTCGTTCCGGCGGTGACGTTCATCGACAATCCACTGGTTGCGGCCGCCTGCACGCCTCCATCAGGTCGTGAGCTGGATGTGGAGACGTTCGTGGCGGGCTCGGGCACCGTGTACGTGGTCGCTGGGGACGACCGGCGGGTGGCGCCGCTGTTGACCGCGCTGACCGAGGCGGTGTTCGACGCCGCGAAGCGGGTCGCGGCGACCCGGCCCGGTGGGCGGTTGAGCCCGCCGTTGGGGTTCTATCTCGACGAGATCGCCAACACCACCCCGGTCCCGCTCGACGGGTGGGCGGCTGATTCGCGCGGGTGGGGGATCACGGTGTGCGCGGTCGCCCAGGACCTGGCCCAGCTCGAGTCGCGGTGGGGCCGCACCCGCGCCCAGACGATCTTCTCGAACCTCCCGACGAAGGTGGTGTTGCCGGGGGTCGCGAACAGCCACGACCTCGACGCGCTGGCCTACCTCGGTGGCCACCGGTTCGTGCGGCAGGTCAGCGAGGGCGCCAGCGAGGGCGGTGGTGGCCGGTCGCGATCCACGCAGCGGTCCTGGGCCCGGGAGCCGGTGGTGACCGGTCCGGCGATCTACGGGCTGCCCCGGTGGCACGCCTATGTGCTCGGGCTGGGCCCGCACCCGGTGGTGGTGCGGTTCGCGCCGGGCTACCGCACCACGACCGCCGCGCTGCGTCGGCTGCGCCGTACGCAGCGGGTACCGCTGGGCTGGGAGACCGCCGAGCCGATCCGCCACCTCCCCGCCCTCGACCCGGCTGGGGTAGTGACCCCGCTCCGGCCGCGGCCGCGAGCGGTTCCACCCGCACCTGCCTCTCCCGTGGCCGTGCCCCGGCCGGCGGCATCGAGCAAGCTGCTCCGGTGAGCACCGACGACCTGCCGCCCGACGACGCGGACCCCTCGCCCGACCACCCCACCGGGTCCGCCTCCAAGTCCGCCTCTGATGACACCGAGGCGGGCGACGCGCCGGCGCCTGCGGTTGGTGCTGGGGCGGAGCTGTCGGAGCAGGACGCGGTGGAGGTCGTGGCCGGGCGGCGGCACCGCGACGTGCTTGAGCGGCTGGGCCAGGTCGACACCCGGGTCGACGAGCTCGCGGCCGGCGTGGCGAGGGTCGCGGGCCTGCACACCGAACTGGCCGTGGTGGTGTCGGAGGACCTAGGACCGCGGCTGGACGGACTGTGGGAGGTGTGCCGGGAGGAGATCGGGCAGCTGCGCACCGCGGTGGCCGAGCTGCTCGCCGAGCAGGACAAGCAGAAGAACCCGCCGGTCGACTGGATCGCGATGACCGAGGAACAGGCCGCGAAGCAGTGGCCCGTCCTGGCACGGTGGATCGGTGAGCGGCTGGTGCCCTGGTACGAGCTGACCCGTGCTGATCTGCCGGATTGCTGGGCGTTGCACCGCCCCGTGGTGGTGGAGCTGTCCTGGCTGCGCTCGGCGCACGTGCAGGCCTACCTCGACCACACCCACCCGCACATCACCGCGGAATGGCACGCGCGGTGGCGGCCGTTCGTGGTGGCCCGGATCAAGGAGGCTATCGACAGCAAGTGCCGCCCCGGGGAGCACCAACCGACCTACGGGCCGACGATGTCTAGCCCGGCGGAGGAGGCGACCACCACGACCCCCGGCGGTGTCGCGCAGCGCGCGCAGCTGGCTCTACCCCAGCACTGGTGGCCGTTCTACCAGCAGGCCTACCACCACGACCTCGCGTTCCGTCGTGAGCGGACCGCCCGCGGTGATCTGAACTGGACCCCAGCCCCGCCTCCGCCGAGCGGCTCCTGACAGAGCCCTGAGCATCGCGCTGGCGCGGTCTTCTTGGCAGAGAGGGGCCGACTGTGTGAAGCCCAGTGCGGCCGTCGGTGTGGTGTCCTACCGTGGGTGTGCACGCGTCACAGCAGACATGCCGCGGGAAGGGCTGATCGGTGACGACCAACGCGATCCGGTCGACGCGGCCCGCGCCGCTACCGCTGTTCGACCCCGCCGTCGGCGAGGTCCCGCCGGTCGACGCGGTCGAGCTGTACTTCGAGGCCCCGCTCAGTGTGGGTCTGTTCCACATGCAATCCACCCTGGGCGGGCGTGAGGACCACGTCGCCGCGATCGACGCGGCGATCGAGGCCGCGATGAGCGACGTGCTGGCGTGCCTGCACGACCACGCCCTGCTCAAGGTCGGGTATCACGCGCGGCAGCGGCGCAGCGGGGCAACGGTGGGGGAGTACCAGCCCGGGCAGCTCTACCTCACCCGGGTATCGCACCTGTTGGCCACCGACCGCGACGGCGTCGTCCGCAACGACGTCGCACGGTTGCACGGTCACGTCTATTTCGGCGCGACCGGTACCGCCCGCGACGGGCAACGCTGGCCGGTCGATCTGTACTCCTCGCGGCGGGCGATCACCCAGATGTGGCCCCGCTATCACCAGCGCCTGGAACGGGCGCTGTCCACGAGCCTCGGCGTGGCCTGGGGCGTTCGTGAGAGTGGACCATCTCCTGCACGGGAGTTGATCGACCCGCCGCTCGAGCAGTTCGTCGCGGACTATCCGCGGGTGGTCTGCCGCGACGGATACCGGATCGGGGACCGGTGGAACGTGCAGGACATTGCCCATCCACCCCAATTCGATCCAGACGCCAGCTGACCGGCCAGACCGAGTTCCGGGGTTCTGCGCGAGCTCCGGCTACTCG
>JAKDNL010000683.1 GCA_030451825.1 Pseudonocardia sp.
CGGGTGGCAGCCGTGCCTCGCGGCGATCTCGAGGGCCTCGTCGATGTCGTCGACCGAGAAGGCGACGCGGTGCATGCCGATCTCGTTAGGCCGCGTGGGCTCCGCCTCGATCGCGTCGGGGTGGATGTACTCGAAGAGCTCGAGGCGACCGTTGCCGTCTGGCGTCTGGAGGATGGCGATGTTGGCGTGGTTGCCGTCGAGGCCGACGGCGGTGTCCGTCCAGTCTCCACTGACTGTGTCCCGGCCCAGGAGGGTCAGCCCGAGGTCGGTGAAGAAGGCGATCGTCGCTTCAAGGTCACGGACGGCGATGCCGACGTTCTCGAGCTTGATGGGCATGCGTTGCACGTTACCGAGCCGCGGGCGAGCTGCTCACGCCGACGGTTCCCGAAGATCCGAAAGACGAACGGCTTGCGGTGCTGCCGACGGCCCCGTCGCCAAGATCAGCCGCGCCCCGCGGGGGGATCCTTCTTGGGCCCCTTCCGGGGCGATGCCCGGGCCAGGCCCTCGAGCAGGGCGGCTTCACGTCATCTACTGCTCGGCGAGGCGGAGCATGACTACCCCGCCGAGCACGACGGCCACTGCGATTATGCGCAGCATGCCGGCGGGTTCATCGAGCAGGACGACCCCGACGAGGACGGCGCCGCTGGCGCCGATCGCGGTCCAAACGGCGTAGGCGGTGCCGACCGGCAGGGTCTGGAGGGCCACCGAGAGCAGGTAGAAGCTCACACCGCCGGCCACCGCAGTCAACAGGCTCGGCACGAGCCGGGTGAAGCCGTCGGTGAACTTCAGACCGATGACGAACCCGATCTCGAACAGCCCCGCGGCCCCGAGCGTGACCCAGGCCATCATCGTAGGTCTCCTGCATCGTTCGTCGTGGTGTGGGTGATCGGGCTGATTGCGCGGCTGCGTCATGCTGGCGTGCGCCGGTGCAGTGCTGCGCGGGTGGCGATCAAGGTCGTGCCGCGGTGGCGCACGGTGGTGATCGGAAGCCGCGGCGGCGGAGCCGCGTGCAGGGCGCGCTCGAGCACGTCGACGATTCCGGCCAGCCAGCTGGCAGGAAGCTGCTGTCGGTAGTGCCCGCACAGCAGCTGCTCGGTGGTGCAGAGTTCCCGCAGCCGGACCGCGGTCTGCAGGTAGTCGGGCACGCTGCCCGAGAAGAGCCCGGCCAGCAGCGGTGCGTCGTAGAAGGCGTCTCCAACCAGAAGCCAGCCCCGGTGACGGTCCAGGAGTCCGACCGAGTCGGAGGTGTGCCCCGGTAGGTGCAGCAGCTCGACCCGGCGACCGCCCAGGTCAATGATCTGACCGGGGCGTACCCACTCGTGCACCGGGAAGTGACGTGGCCGCGGAGCGATGCGGGCACGCGGCGGCGGCCGTAGCTGCTCGTCACGGTGCATCGCCCGAGTGACCGGGAGGTCGGCCATGGCGATCCGGGTGCGCGCGGCCCGGCTCAGCCGCAGGTGGTTGCCGATGTGGTCGTAGTGAGTGTGCGAGCACAGCACCGTCAGTGGCAGGCCGGTCACGCTGGCCACGAGCGGGGTGATGTCGCGTCGACCCGAGCCCGAGTCGAACAGCAGCGCCCGCTCGGAGCCGAGGAGGAGGTACTGGTTGCTGCGTTGCCAGTACCGGCGCTCGCAGATGGCGAACGTCGCGGAGTCGAGCCGGTCGACAGCGAACCACCCGGACATGTCACCTCTCATTTCGTGACAACAGTTGTTATGGTAGCAGGCATGCCGTCGGAGACACACAGAAGGCAACGGCGCATCGAGATCGCCGAAGCCACCTGGCGGGTGATCGAGCGAGCCGGCCCGACCGGGGCCAGCATGCGCGAGATCGCACGGGAGGCCGGCTACACCACCGGTGTCCTCTCGCATCATTTCCGGGACAAGCACGAGCTCGTGACGTTCGCCTTCGAGCTGGCCATCGAGCGGTCGACCGCGCGTGCGATCGCAGCAAGTCAGGACGCCGGGCTGGTCGACGGGCTCGCCGCGCTGCTGCCCTTGGACCAGGAACGGCGTCGGCTCGCCACGCTATGGATGGTCACACTTGCCGCGTCGCGGGGCGAGACCGCCCAGGCAGCCCAGATGCAACGTCACTACCGACAGGCCCAACAAGCCCTGCTCGCCGTCCTTCATCAAGCCGTCGGCGCCGGGTCGGAGCAGGAATCGGCCGAGCTCGTCGAGGAGCTACTCGTCGTGGTCGACGGGATCACCGTCAACGCCCTCACCGACCCAGACAGCTACCCACCAGACCGCCAGGTAGCGCTGCTACAGCGAGCCGCACGGCGGCGAGGCCTGGAGCCGGACCAGGGCACAGATCGAACACCGCTGCGCCCCGGGACATCCCGGTCCCGTTAGCCGATCCTCATGAGGGGCCGTGGAACAGCCAGACCAGCGCGCGATCGGCGGCGTGCGCATACTCACTGCGGCCGTGGTCCCGGCCGTAGGCGAGGTCCTCCAGCGCCGCACACCGCGCGAAGAACTCGATCCGCACCATCGCTGCCTCGGGGTCGTCGATACCGCCGTAGGCCTCCAGCACCGTGGTCAGGAAGGCCGGCCCGAAGTCGCGGTAGAGCCGGGCGAAGTCCAGGGCCGGGTCGCTGATCGCGGCGTCGGACCAATCGATGACCCCGGTCAGCCATCCGTTCCGCTCGAGCACGTGCTCAGCACCCAGGTCGGCGTGCACGAGGACGCGCTGACGAGCGGGTGGCGGCACGCTGTTGCGCAGGACAGCGAGCAGGTCCGACGGCCCCTCAAGGTCGTCGAGCCACTCGCGCGGGTCGGCCTCCTCGATAGGGACGACGTCAGCGACACCGGCTGGGTCGGTGTCATGTAGCTCGCGTAGGAACCGACCCAGCCGCAGTGCGGCGCCTGGGCCGGGCGTGCGGCCCAGGAGCGGCCGCCCGGGGAGAACTGGATAGGCCAGAACGCCGGCCTCCTCGTCGACGAAGCGAGGAGCCGGCACCGCGATCGACACCCGGGAGGCCACCACCTGCAGCAGGCGGGCCTCGCGGCCCACCGTGCGTCCGTCCGCGGCGCGCAGGATCAGGCCCCCGGCGACGAAGGCGGTGTTGTCCAGCCCGTGCCCGAGCTCGTCGACGGCGATGTCGGCGAGCTCTGGGGCGTACCTGCGCAGAGACGCTCTCGCCCGTTGACGAACCGCATCAACCACGCCCGCCAGCGTGACACAACCGCCAGCGGCACAGGTGAGGACGAACCGTTCGGCGCGCGGCGTCCCGCTGACGGATCGTCTTGCGGTGACCCTGGAAGACTTCTCATTTTCGTTATACGATAATGATGTGGTGACTGAAGAGCAGATTCAA
>JAKDNL010000105.1 GCA_030451825.1 Pseudonocardia sp.
GACGGTGTCGAGGTGGCCGCCATGGCCAGCGCCGCGCTCATCGACCCGGCCGTCACCGGTGGCGGAATCCGAGCTCTCCGAGCCCGAGATGCCGCAGCCGGTGGTCGCGATGTCGCAGATCGGCGCGTCAGCCGAGAACGCGATCCCCGTGAAGGAACACGGCCCGGACGGGCGAGCGCCGTCCGAGCCGGCCCAGGACCTCGTCCAGCGGGCCGTCGAGCAGTGCGAGATCGGCCGGGGCGCCGGGCCCGATCCGCCGCGCCGGACCGCCGGGATCGTCCGGTGAGGACAGGTAGAGATCGAGCGCGGTGCGCGGGTCGATGGCCTCACCCGGGTTGACGGTCGCGTTCGCGGGGGTGCGGCGGGTGGCCGCGGCCGAGATCACTTCCCACGGGCTGAGCGGCCCGTACGGTGCGTCGCTGGAGAGCGCGACCGGGATGCCGTGCGCGCGCAGCGACGCGACGCGGTACAGGCCGGGCAGGTCGTCGGGGTCGACGTCGCGGAGGTAGTCGTCGCCCCGGTCGGCGAGGAAGCCCGGTTGCGTGACGACGCGGACGCCGAGCCGACCCAGCAACGGGATGGCTCCTCCGGCACCACGGACGCGTGCTCGATGCGGTCACCCGGGCGGACCCCGACGGCCGCGAACGCGGAGACCAGCAGGAACAGCGCCTCGCGCGTCACGCAGTGCACGGCCACGGGGCGGTCGTCGTCGTGCGCGGAGCGGATGCGGCCTTCCAGCTCCTCGATGCCCGGCAGCGCGGAGTCGGCTATGACGATCTTGAGTGGGCCGGGTCCGGTCGGTGCGCCGAGCGCCAGGACCACCTGCGGGATCCCGGTGAGGAGGTCGAGCGCGTCGGCATCCAGGTCGGGGGTCGCATCGGCCACCGCGGTGATCCCGTATGAGGTGAGTGCCCGGGCGACCACGGCGAGCGAGGGCGGTTCGGCGGCGGGAAGCCGGCTCCGCAGCCAGGAGTCGGCCCGCCAGACCCGGCCGGTGGCGTGCCCCCGGTCGTCGCGTTCGATGCCTGGCTCGCTCGCCCCGTCGAGCCCGACGGCCCGCGCGGCCGCCGAGTTGAGCATCCACACTGCGCCGCTGCGGTGCTGGATGCGCACCGGCGAGAAGATCAGTGCATCGAGTGAGCGCCGGTCCAGCGCGCCCGCGACGGTCTCGATGTATCCGGTTCCGCGGACCCAGCCGTTGTCGTCGGGTTCGGCGCGGGTCAACGCAGTGTGCAGGCCGCCGGCGTCGCGCACCTGGGGCGGCCCGCATGGCACCGAACACAGGTCGGCGGCCAGCGCCAGCAGATGGATGTGGTGATCGACCAGGCCGGGGATCAGGGCGTGTCCGTTGCCGTCGACGACCTCGGCGTCCCGGACGTCGAGCCCGGCCGACACCGCGGCGACGACGCCGGCCTCGACCCGGACGTCCACGACACGCGAGCCGATCTCGACGTCGCGCAGCACAAACGCTCGGGTCACGGGGTTCCCGGCGAGCCGAGGCCCCGGTCGAGAGCCGCGACCTCGTCGAGTGGCCAAGGGGTGCGCACGCCGCAGATCGTAGTACCGGAGGCGATTCATGCGCAGGAAGACATGGGTACGCCGCGACGGCTCGGTGGAGGCGCTCGGGAACCTGAAGACCGTCTTCCGCGCCGATGGGGTGGTCACCGCGGGCAACGCGTCGCAGATCTCCGACGGTGCCGCCGGGCTGCTGGTGATGACGTCGGAACGCGCCGCGCAGCTGGGCCTGAAGCCGGTGGCGCGGATCCACTCGGCCGCCGTCGCGGGGGTCGACCCGGTGACCATGCTGACCGGCCCCGTCCCCGCCACCGAGAAGGTGCTCAAGAAGTCCGGCCTCATGCCGGCCGACATCGGTGCGTTCGAGGTCAACGAGGCGTTCGCGAGCGTGCCGCTCGCTTGGTCGGCAGAGATCGGTGCGCCGAGGCAGCGTCTCAACCCGCTCGGCGGCGCGATCGCGCTCGGCCACCCGCTCGGCGCTTCCGGCGCCCGGATCATGACCACGCGGGTCCACCACATGCGCGCCGACGGCCTTCGCTACGGCCTGCAGACGATGTGTGAGGCCGGTGGCATGGCCAACGCGACCATCGTCGAGCTCCTCGACCGCTGACCCACCCGAGATCGAAAAGGGGCCCCTCCCGTGGACGGCTGCCGGGCGTCAGCCGATGTGGACGATCTCGTGGCGGGGGGACTGCTCGAACGAGGACTCGGTGGCTCCGTGAGGAGGTGATCGGGTGTTGGTCAGGAACGGGGGAAGACGACCCCGTCGAAGAGCGGGCGGGCGGTACGGACGACGGTGGAGCGGGCGACCCGGGGCGCCGGGGCCGCGTCGCGGGTCGCGGTGTCGTCCGGGGCGAAGGCGATCTCGACCTCGAGCGAGCCGCTCGGGTGTTCCACAGCGAGGGGTCCACCACCGGCGGGCAGCTCCAGCAACTCGTGACCGACCGCCCCGTCCAGCAGGGCCGCGGTGAGCACGCTGACCGCGCCCAGCACGCCGATGGAGGGGTGCGGCCGGACCGGGATGAACGTGCGGGTGGCGATCGCGCCGCCGTGCTGCGGGGCCGAGACAGGCCCAGGTCCGCGGCCCGGGCGACGACGACCGGCATGCGGTTGTCGATGCAGGTGACCTCCAGCCCGGCGACCTGGTCGACGGTCCGGCCGGTGGGCAGCAGGGACCCGCACACCGAACCCGCGGTGTCGAGGAGGTCGAGCAGCACCGGGGCGGCCGTCCCGGGGACCCCGGCGATCGCGGTGTCGCCGGTGTAGTCGGGGCGGTGCCCATGATGCGCAGCAGCAGGTCGTCGCGCTCGGCCGGATCGGCAGGCAGGTCGTCGGCGAGGAAGAACGCGCCCTTGGACGTGCCGCCGCGCATCAGCATGCAGGGCACCCCGGTCACGGCCGCACCTCACCCGCAGGCACGTAGCGCACCCCGAGGTCCGCCAAGGTGGCGCGCAGCCGGTAGCGGTCCAGGCCGAGCTCGCCCTGGCGGAAGGCCTGCCGGGCCGCCTCCTCCTTGTCGAGTCGGGCCTGCCCGGAGGCCAGGGCCTCGCCCACCCGGGACCGGGGGACGCAGACCACGCCGTCGTCGTCGGCGAGTACGGCGTCACCGGGGTGCACGACCTGTCCGCCGACCACGATCGGCACGTTCACCGCGCCGGCCGTCGCCTTGACCGAGCCCTGGGCGGAGACCGCGCCGGACCAGACCGGGAAGCCCATCGCGCGCAGGTCGGCGACGTCGCGCACCCCGGTGGTGGTGACCAGCCCGCGCACGCCCCGCGCGAGCAGGGCGGTCGCGAACAGCTCACCGAAGAGCCCGTCGGAGCACGGCGGCGCCGTCGTGACCACCAGCAGGTCACCGGGCCGGCACTGCTCGACCGCCGCGTGGATCATCAGGTTGTCGCCCGGCCAGCACAGCACGGTGACCGCGGTGCCGCCGACCCTCGCGTCCTGCTGGATCGGACGCAGTCCCGGGCCGAGGTAGCACGTCCGGCCCAGGGCCTCGTGCACCGTGGCGACGGCGTATCCCGCGAGCGTGTCGACGGCGTCGAGATCCGCGCGCGGCGGGTCGGTGATGACCGCTCCGGTCGCCGGGGCGGCGCCCCCGACGGGCGGTGTAGCGGCCACGGAGCCACCCGTACCCGGTGTCGGTTCCGGCATTGCCGCCTCCTCGAGCGTCATATGGAGAGCGCGCGACGTGCAGTCACGATTGTCAACAATTTAGTCGATCATCTTGTGGTGAAGGTTGGTGGCGTCGTAGCGGCTGGTGTTCACCGATCGCGATCCGCCACGGCGAGGTCGTCACCGAACAGCTCCGGACCGCCCTGAACTGCCGAGTGGTCATCGAGCAGGCCAAGGGTTTGATGGCCCGGTCCCCGGGCCTGGGGATGGACGCCGCGTTCGACCAGCTGCGCTGCTACAGCCGCGACAACAACCTGCGCCTGAGTGAGGTTGCTCGCCAGATCGCCGACGGCCGGTTCGACGTGGCTACCCTGTCCCGGGCACCGAGCCGAGGTCAGCGCTGAGATCCATCCCGACCGGGGCCTCCTCTCGCCGACATGTGTGCCATATCGCATTCATTGCAGAGCGCAATGGTGTCGCGGACGATGTGCCCGTGTCATACGGAACGACGGATGCGCCCGGCTCATCGACCCGGCCGAGCCTGGGCGATTTCACGCTGACCCCGCGGGTGCTGGTCACCATCGGGTTGGCGATCCCGATCGGAGCGCTGGGCGCGGTCGCCGCGTGGGCGCTGCTGGGTCTGATCGGGCTGATCACGAACCTGGTGTTCTTCCAGCGGGTGTCCACCGAGCTGGTGGCGCCCGGCGCAGTGGATCACCCGGCGTGGCTGATCCTGCTCGCCCCGGTCGTCGGGGGGCTGATCATCGGGCTGATGGCCCGCTACGGCTCGGAGAAGATCCGCGGGCACGGCATGCCGGAGGCGATCGAGGCGATCCTGATGCGGCGCAGCCGGGTCGAGCCGCGGGTCGCGGTGCTCAAGCCTGTCTCGGCCGCGGTGAGCATCGGCAGCGGCGGCCCGTTCGGCGCCGAGGGGCCGATCATCATGACCGGCGGTGCGATCGGGTCGATCCTCGCCCAGCACCTGCACCTGTCGGCCGACGAGCGTAAGGCGCTGATGGTCTCCGGCGCGGCCGCCGGCATGGCCGCGACGTTCAACGCACCCCTCGCGTCGGTCCTGCTGGCGGTGGAGCTGCTGCTGTTCGAATGGCGGCCGCGCAGCTTCCTGCCGGTCTCGGCGGCGGTCGCGGTCGCGGTGATCCTTCGCGCGCCGCTGCTGGGTTCGGAACCGATCTTTCCGGTGCCGATGTCCGGGGTCGGGATCGGCCCGTGGGTCGACCTGCTGTGTGTGCTGGCGGGCGTCGTCGGCGGGCTGCTCGCGATCGCGGTGACGGCGCTGGTCTACCTCTCCGAGGACATGTTCGCGCGGCTGCCGATCCACTGGATGTGGTGGCCCGCGATCGGCGGCCTGATCATCGGCATCGGCGGCCTGATCGTCCCGCGCGCGCTCGGCGTCGGCTACGACGTGATCGACGAGCTGCTCACCGGACGTGCCACGATCTCGCTGATCGTCGGGATCCTCGTGGTGAAGAGCCTGATCTGGGGGCTGTCGCTGGGCTCGGGCACCTCCGGCGGGGTGCTGGCGCCGATATTCATGATCGGCGCGGCGCTGGGCGCGCTGGAGGGTCTGGTGTTCCCGGCGGTCTCGCCCGGGTTCTGGGCACTGTGCGGGTTGGCGGCCGTCGTCGGCGGGGTGATGCGCTCGCCGCTGACCGGGGTGGTGTTCTCGCTCGAGCTCACCCACGCCTGGCCGGCACTGCTGCCGTTGATGATCGCCTCGGCGTCCGCCTACGGTGTCTCCGCGCTGCTGCTGCGCCGTTCGGTGCTCACCGAGAAGATCGCCCGTCGCGGCTATCACCTGTCCCGCGAGTACGACGTGGACCCGCTCGAGGTGCTGCGCGCCGACGAGGTCATGCACAACGAGCCGGTGAGGCTTCGGCTCACCGACGCGCTGCCGGTGAATGTGGCCGACGCCGTGCTGTCGCGCCGCGACGGTTCAGCGCCTGTCCGGCAGGATCCTGGCGTCCACGACGGTTCGGCTGTCGTCGTGGCGCCACTGCAGCGGCTGTTCCCCGTGGTCGACGCCGGGGATCGGCTCGTGGGTGTCGTTCCGCGTCGGCTCCTCGTCGACCCACCGGCCGGTGCGGGCACGGTCGAGGCGCTGGTCGTCGCCGACCCGCTGGTGGTGCACGCCGACGAGACGCTGCGCGCGGTGGCGTCGCGCTTCGCCCGCGCCGCGGTCAGCGCGGCGCCCGTCCTGGACCGTGAGGACCCGAGCCGACTCGTCGGGCTCGTCACCGCCGAGCACCTGCTCGACGGGCGGCTGCGCGACCTCGCCGAGGAGCACCATCGCGAGCGCTCGCTCGGCCCGCGGCAGTGGCTGGGCTCCGCACGCGCCGCTGCGGCGCTGGGGCGGGTCGCCCGGGTTCGCGATGGTGAGCCGCGGGCACGAGGCCGAAGATGATCACGTCACCGGTCGTGTGCTGCCGCTCGCTACCCGCGCTGCAGCTCACCCCGCCGCACCCCTTCCCGAATTGAATGCGCATGTGCAATCATTGCGTCGGAGGCGGTTGAGCCAAGCAGGAAGGCGGAAGCGCGATGACGGTGAAGTCGGTCGAGACGGTGCTCGCATCGAAGGGTCGGGATGTGGCCACGGCGTGGCCGTGGTCGACGATCGACGAGGCGAGCAAGCTGCTGGTCGGACCGCCGACCATCGGGGCCCTGGTCGTGCTGAACGAGGCCCGTCAGGTGGCGGGGATGTTAACCGAACGCGACCTCGTGCGGGGGCAGACGCTGCACGGCAGTCGGCTCGGGGAGGTGACGGTGGAGTCGCTGATGGCGCACCGTGTGCCCACCTGCGGCCCGACCGACGAGCTGTCGTCGGTGATGGCCACGATGACCGACTGGCGATTCCGGCACCTGCCGGTCGTGCGCGGCGGCGAGCTGGTCGGGCTGATCAGTATCGGCGACGTGGTACGGGCGCTTCTGGCCGACGCCCGGCTCGAGGTGGCGGTCCTGCGCGATGTGGTGATCTCCCGGACATAGCGGCAGGAGGCGAGCCCGATACGCTGGTGGCTGGCGGATCGGTCGGACGTGGGTGCTGTACGGGGCGCCGGTAAGGGTCGGTGACACCTGCCCGGCCGCGCCACGGGAGGGGAGACGACATGGCCACCGAGGCCCGAGAGCAGGACGAGGTCGTGGAGTCGGTGCTGGCCGCCGCTCGGGTGCTGGTCGCGCTCAGTGCGCAGTCGGTGGCCGAGTCCGCCGACACGGTGACCCTGCCCCAGCTGCGGGTACTGGTCATGCTGGCGAGTCAGCCGTCGATGAACCTCAACGGTGTCGCGGGCCGGCTCGGGGTGCACCCGTCGAACGCCACCCGCGCTGTGGAACGTCTCGTCGCCGCCGGTCTGCTCGACCGACGCGATGACCCCGCGGATCGCCGCAACCTGCTCCTCGAGCTCACCCCCTCCGGGAACTCCCTGGTCCAGGACGTCATGCAGCGCCGACGCGACACGATCGCCGACATCCTCGAGCAGATGTCGCCCGAGGAACGTCACCAGTTCAGCGCCGGCGCCAGCGCGTTCGCTGCGGTCGGCGGCGAGTTCCCCTCCACGGCCGCCTGGTCTCTCGGCTGGACGACGACACCGTGAGCCGGATGATCGATCACTGCGGTTCCCGCCACGGACCGCTCCGGGGTTCCTACGGCGACGTGGCGTCCTACGGCGATGTGGTGGTGGCCCGCCGTCGCCCGACCGCCGCGTAGACCAGGACCACCACGACGCAGGCGGCGGCCGCCATCGCCGCGACCGGAAGCAGCAGCACCGCGCACACGATCATCGCGATCAACGTCGCGGCGAGCAGGATCACCGCACGCCCGACCGGCCGGTTCGCCCGGCCCGATCGCGCGGCCCCGAACTGCCGGACCAACGCCGGATCTTCCCTGCGCAGCTCTTCGGCGATCTCGCCCAGTATCCGGCGATCCCGAGCCGTCAACATCGGTGGCCTTCCCTTCCCGTTGCCGCCCAACGGATGCCTCCGGTCTCGTGCGGGCTCCCGGTCGACAATGTGTGCGATCGCGCAATTATTGCGATCGTACTCCGGTTCGGTCGGGACGGCGCCCTGTGTTCGTCGCGCATCTCGTTGGCGACCGCCGGCCCTGCCGCACTCGTGGCCCTTTCGTGCGGCGCCGCGACACGGAAGGGCCATGAGTGCGAGAACCAAGCTCAGGGCGTGTGGTGCGCGGGCCGGGATTGCGAGGGTGTGACCGACCGCGACCGCGGCCGATCGGGGCTCACTGCTTGGTACCGGCCGGTGTGGTCGGGCGTGGTCTGGTCGGGCGGCCGAGGCCGCCCCCGCCGCCGCCGTTGCCGCCGCCCCCATGACCGGGCCCGGCGTCGTCGGGGCCGTCGCGGTGCTGGGTGGCGAGCACGACGATCCCGAGTAGCAGTGTCAACAGCCAGATCACCTGGCCGGCCGGGGAACTTGCCGCGGCCGGGAGGCCGGTGGCGATGACGAGCAGAACGATGCGCTCGTCGCCTGTGATCCGCTCGACGAGGTCGCTGTCCGCGGTGGGCGGACCTGATGTGTTCCGCATGGAGACGTGTACCCACTCGCGAGCCGGCCGAAAACACGCTCCCGGCCCGCGACGAAGACAGGCCCGCCCCTTGACGAACACAGGCCACCTGTCGAAGAACGCAGGCCGCCCCTCGAACGTGCCAGGAGCCCGCTTCCGATGCGGAAGCGGGCTCCTGACCAGTGGTTATCCCCGGAAGAGGTCAGACGACGCGGACGCCCTGGGCCTGCGGGCCCTTCTGGCCCTGGCCGACCTCGAACTCGACGTGCTGTCCTTCATCGAGGCTGCGGAAGCCGCTGGCGTCGATCTCGGAGTAGTGCACGAAGACGTCGGCGCCGCCGCCGTCCTGAGCGATGAAGCCGAAGCCCTTCTCGCTGTTGAACCACTTCACTGTTCCCTGTGCCATGCTCTGTACTGCTCCTAGCAAATGCTGGGCCTGTCCGCTGCGTGCGGGGCCCGGCCGGCTCCGGTGGTCCCGGGCTCGACGTCCTGGTGACGCCGAGGCTCCTAGCCACCGCTTGTTCCCGCGAAGCGTGTACTGACACGAACACCGAAACTGAAACGACCTGACCTCCTCAACGGATGCCCGGGACGGACTATTCCGCTCCTCGAGCCCCGGATTCGGCGGAGTCGCCGTCGGTCAGGCGCGCTTGCCCACGGTGAGCAGCACCGCGGAGTCCTCGAGCGCGTCCAGGGAGTGCCGGGCGGCGGGCACGGTGAGCAGGTCCCCGGGCGATCCTTCCCAGCTGTCGTCCCCGGCGCGCATGCGGACCCGCCCCTGCAGGACGTGCAGGGTGGCATCGCCCGGGCTGTCGTGCTCGTCGAGGCCGTAGCCGGCGGCGAGTGCGATCAGCGTCTGGCGCAGGACGTGCTCGTTCCCGCCGAACACGGTGTGCGCGCTGCGCCCGCTGGACGCCTGCCGCGCCAGCTCCAGTTGTCCGCGGGCGAGGGCGGTCAGCGAGGCCTTCTGCGACATGTGGTGCGCACCTTCCGAACGAGTGATCCAGTCAATGGTGGGACCGCAGGGAAACCGGCCGTGGCCGGCGCCGTCAGCGTAGGCGTTCTGCGGGCTCGCCGGGGGCTCCGCCACCTCGCCGACCGGACCCGACGGTCAGTTCCCGACGTCCTCGAAGATCAGGAACGTGCGGGTGGCGAGCACGCCCGGGATGGCCTGCAGGCGCTCGAGCACGACCCTGCGCAGCGCATCGTTGTCGGCTGCCCGGATGAGCAGCATGACGTCGAACTCGCCGCCCATGAGCGCCATGTGCCGGACCTCCGGGATCTCCCGGAGCTGGTCCTGCAGGTCCCGCCAGCTCCTCTGGCGCACGGTCATCGTGACGTACGCGGAGGTCGTCAGGCCGACCTTCACCGGATCGACCCGTGCGGTGAAACCGGTGATCACGCCGTCGGCGACCAGCCGTTCGATTCGCGCGTAGGCGTTCGCGCGGGAGATCGACACGCGCTCGGCCACGGCGCGACCCGACAGCCGGCCGTCCGCCTCGAGCTCGCTGATGATCCGTCGGTCGATCGCGTCCAGGGCGGTGTCCACTCGTCTTTGCTCCCTGCTCCATTCCGCGTCCTTGTGAGCCGATCGGCATGGTCAGTGCGTCCGAAGTGGCCGATCGTCTTGCCTTGTCGTGGAAGCGTAGCCGAACAGCCATTCGGGTTGTCATCATCTGCGCTGAGAGTCTTGCCGACGGAGGTGCAGATGAGTGCCGACCAGCTCGAGGCGGCCATCACCGTGGCCCGGCTGCTGGATGAGTCGGGCCGCCTGGTGGACGGCGCCGCGAAGCCCGATGCGGAGGCCCTGGCCACGGGGTATCGCGGACTGCTGTTCGCCCGGCGGCTCAACGAGCAGGCCGGCGCGCTGGTGCGGCAGGGCCGGCTGGCCGTGTACCCGTCGTCGCGGGGGCAGGAGGCCTGCCAGGTGGCGTGCGCGTCGGTGCTGGGGGAGGGGGACTGGCTGTTCCCGACCTACCGCGACACCGCGGCGATCGCGGCGCGGGGTGTGGACCCGGTCGAGGTGCTGAGCATGCTCCGGGGCGACTGGCACTGCGGCTACGACCCGACCGCGCACCGGGTGGCTCCGCAGGCGACGCCACTGGCGACCCAGCTGCTGCACGCGGTCGGTGTCGGGCACGCGGCGCGGCTCAAGGGCGAGGACACGGTGGTGATGGCGCTCTGCGGCGACGGCGCGACCAGCGAAGGCGACTTCCACGAGGCGCTGAACTTCGCCGCCGTGTTACGGGCGCCGGTGGTGTTCTTCGTGCAGAACAACAAGTACGCGATCTCGGTGCCGCTGGCCCGCCAGTCGGTCGCGCCGTCGCTCGGGGCGAAGGCGATCGGCTACGGGATGCCGGGGGTGCGGGTCGATGGCAACGATCTCGTGGCGCTGCAGCGGGTGCTCGGCGACGCGGTGGCGCATGCCCGCGCGGGGGAGGGGCCGACGCTGGTCGAGGCCGACACCTACCGCATGGACGCGCACACCAACGCCGACGATGCGACCCGCTACCGCAGCGACGACGAGGTCACGGCCTGGGTGCGGCGCGATCCGCTGGACCGGATCCGGATATACCTGAGGGCCGCCGGCGCCCTCGACGAGGGCACCGAGCAGCGGTTCGCCGCGGAGGCGGAGGAGATGGCCGCGGCGGTGCGGGCCGGCCTGGGCGCTCAGGCGCCGGTCGACCCGGAGGAGCTGTTCGCCCACGTCTACGCCACGCCCACCCCGCAGCTGCTCGAGCAACGCGCGATCCTGCGCACCGAGCTCGAGTCCGATGTCGAGTACGGGGAAGCCCGATGACCGCCCCCAAGACGACGATGGCGCAGTCGATCAACACCGCGCTCCGCGACGCCATGACCGCCGACGACTCGGTCGTCGTGTTCGGGGAGGACGTCGGGCCACTCGGCGGGGTCTTCCGGGTGACCGACGGGCTGCATCGGGACTTCGGGGACGGTCGGTGCTTCGACACCCCGCTGGCCGAGTCCGGGATCGTCGGGATGGCGGTCGGGATGGCGATGAACGGGATGCGTCCGGTCGTCGAGATGCAGTTCGACGCGTTCGCGTACCCGGCGTTCGAGCAGATCACCAGCCACGTCGCGAAGATGGCCAACCGCACCCGCGGACGGATCCGGATGCCGATCGTCATCCGGATCCCCTACGCGGGCGGGATCGGCGGGGTCGAGCACCACTGCGACTCCTCCGAGGCCTACTACGCCCACACCCCGGGCCTGACCGTCCTCGCGCCCACCACGAACGCCGACGCCTACGGGCTGCTGCGGGCGGCGATCGAGAGCCCCGATCCAGTGATCTTCCTGGAGCCGAAGAAGCACTACTTCGCCAAGGAGGAGTGCGACGTCACCGAGGCGGTTCCTCCGATCGGCAAGGCCGTCGTCCGACGGACGGGCCGCGGCGCCACGCTGATCGCCTACGGCCCGTCGGTCCCGGTGGCGCTGGCCGCCGCCGAGCAGGGGGCGACCGAGGGGCGTGACCTGGGCGTCGTCGACCTGCGCTCGATCGTCCCGTTCGACGACGAGACCGTGTGCGCCGAGGTCCGCCGGACCGGGCGTGCGGTCGTGATCGCGGAGGCGCCGGGCTTCGCGTCCGTGGCCTCGGAGATCGCGGCGCGGGTGGGGGAACGGTGCTTCCACCACCTGCAGGCCCCGGTCCGGCGGGTGACCGGTTTCGACGTGCCCTACCCGGCCCCGAAGCTCGAGCACCACTTCCTGCCCGGCGTCGATCGCATCCTCGACGCCGTCGACACGCTGCAGTGGGAGGCCTCCGCGTGAGTGCGCAGGTCTTCACCCTGCCCGACCTGGGTGAGGGGCTCACCGAGGCGGAGCTGGTCCGGTGGCTGGTCGAGGTCGGCGACAGCATCGCGGTCGACGCACCGGTGGCCGAGGTCGAGACCGCCAAGGCGATGATCGAGGTGCCCTCGCCGTTCGCCGGTGTCATCGCGGCACGGCACGGTGCGGAGGGCACCACCCTCACCGTTGGCGAGCCCCTGATCTCCGTGGACGCCGGGGATTCGGGAGCGGCCGAGAGCGCTGTGGAGCAGGAGCAGGAGCAGGCCGGGTCGGGCAACGTCCTGATCGGCTACGGCACCTCCGGGGCCGCACCGTCGCGTCGCCGTCGCCGCGGCGCGGCGCGGAAGAACCCGGTCCCGGCGACCGCAGCGGCCACGGCTGCTACCGCGCCCGTGCCGGCGCCCGCCCCGGTGTCCCTGCGGAACGGGGAGCGGCGCGGCGTGCAGTCGCCGATCGTCCGGCAGCTCGCGCGCCGCGGCGGTGTCGATCTCGACGCCCTCCCCGGCACCGGCCCGGACGGTCTGATCACCCGCCACGACGTGGAGGCCGCGCGGAGCCGGGTCGGGACGGCCGTTCCGGTCGCCGAGCCGTCGCCGGTCGCCGCCCCGGCCCCGAGCAGCGACGTCGACGGCCGAACCGGGCTGAGGATCGGTACCCGGGTGCCGCTCACGGGCAGGCGCAAGGCGGTCAGCGACAAGCTGACCCGCAGCCGTTCGGAGATCCCCGAGGCCACCACCTGGGTCGACGTCGACGCGACCGCCCTGGTGGAGCTGCGGGCCCAGCTCAGGAGTCGCGGTGACGCGCCGGGCATCCTCGCCATGGTCGCCCGGTTCGTCGTGGCCGGCCTGACCCGGTTCCCCGAGCTGAACTCCCGCGTCGACAGCGAGGCCGGGGAGATCACCCATCTCGACGGGATCAACCTCGGTATCGCCGCGCAGACCGACCGCGGGCTCGTCGTCCCGGCGGTGAGACACGCGCACCGGCTCGGCATGCGCGGTCTCGACACGGAGATCCGCCGGCTCACCGCGGCCGCCCGGGAGGGCTCGGCGACCGCGGCCGAGCTGAGCTCGGGCTCGTTCACGCTGAACAACTACGGCGTGCTGGGTGTCGACGGCAGCGCGGCGATCATCAACCATCCGGAGGCCGCGATCCTCGGCATGGGCCGGATCATCCCGCGGCCGTGGGTGGTCGACGGCGCGGTCGTGCCCCGGCAGATCCTGCAGCTCTCGCTGGTGTTCGACCACCGGGTCTGCGACGGCGGAACCGCGGGCGGGTTCCTCCGCTTCGTCGCCGATGCCGTCGAGTCCCCGGCCTCGGCGATGGCCGACCTGTGAGCGGCGGGGAACCGCACGTCGGCGACCGGCGCCGGGGACACCGGCGCCGGGGACACCGGAGCTGAGCCGGCGCGGAGCGTCTCAGCCGCCCATGGTCACGACGCCGCGCACGTTGCGCCCCGCATTCTGGTCGGCGAGCGCGGTGTTGATCTCGGAGAGCGGGTACCTGGTGATCATCCCGTCCAGGTCGAGCAGACCGCTCTTGTAGAGCGCGAGTAGCCGCGGGACCGCGGTACGGGGGTCCATCGAGCCGAACAGGCAGCCGCGGATCTGCTTGTTGAACAGTACGAGCCCGGCGATGTCGAGGGGAACCGGGACCTCCCCGAGCGGGCCCATGCCCGTCACGACCAGGATGGAGTCCTTACCGGTGATGTCCAGCCCGTCGTGCAGGATCTCGGGGGTCACCACGGTCGGGGTCAGGATCACCCGATCCGCCCCCTGCCCGTCCGTGAGCTCCGCGACGATCGGGCGGGCCTCGTCGATCGACGAGACCGTCCGGGTGGCGCCGAACCGCTTGGCCCCGTCCCGGCGCAGCGACAGCGGCTCCACGGCGATGATCTCCCGGGCGCCGGCGATCCGGGCGCCCTGAACCGCGCTCGTGCCGAGCCCGCCGCAGCCGACGACGACCACGACGTCGCCCGGGCGGGTCTCGCCGCGCTCGACGGCCGATCCCCATCCGGTGGTGGCTCCGCAGGTGATCAGCGCCGCCGCCTCGAAGGGGACGTCGTCGTCGATCTTCAGGAGCGACCGCTCGGCGACCACGGCGCGCTCGGAGAACGTGCCGAGCTTGGCCATCAGGAACAGCGGCTCGCCGTCGAGGTGATGGCGGTGAGCGCCGTCGACGAGCTGACCGCGGACCATGAAGTCCTTGTTGCCGTTGCACAGCGACCCGCGACCGGACGCGCAGTAGCGGCAGCGCCCGCAGACGGGGGAGAAGCTCGCGGCCACACGGTCTCCGGGGCGCACGGTCGTGACGCCGGCCCCGACCTCGGCCACCACCCCGGCACCCTCGTGGCCGCCGAGCAGGGGATACAGGGAAGGGTCGCGGGCCGGGTCCACCCGCTCGCCACTGCGCAGGTTCTCGTCGGAGTGGCAGAGGCCGGCTGCCCGCCACTCCACGACGACCTCGCCCGCTGCGGGGGATCCCACGTCGATCTCCACAACCTGCCACGCCGCGTCGCCACTGCCGCCAGCGAGCTGACCGTCACGGTCGAGCTCCTTGTTCGATCCCTCCAGGAAGCCATCACGACGCCCTGTATCAGGATACTCTTCATGGTATCGCGTGCGGCCGCAGTCCTATCGCCACAGCAGCCGGGTGCCCCAAATTAGACATACTGATCGTGGCCTGTGCACGCACGCGTCGTGCGTGCACACGGCCGGGTGCGGCAGCTACCTCGTGGCCGGTACGGCAGTGGCGGGGGCCGATCGTCGGGTCAGGAACACGAGGACCGCGATGCCCAGGATGCAGGCACCCACGACCAGCCACGCCGCCGCCTGCGGACCCGCCGACGCGGCGATCGCGGTGGCGAGGAACGGTGTGAGGCCACCGCCGACGATGGCGCCGAGGTTGTACGAGAGGGCGGTCGAGGTGTAGCGCACCTCGGTGGGGAAGGCCTGCGACATCGTGACGAACAGCACGGGCGCGGCGAGGTAGCTGAATCCGAGGGCGAGGGCGTAGAGCACCCCGGCCGCGATGAGCATGCCCGCCCCGCCGGTCGCCACCCCCCGGCCATGACGAAGAAGAGCGGGAAGACGAGGACGATGGCGCCGACGTAGCCGACGGTGATCGTGGACCGCCTGCCGAACCGGTCGACCCACCAACCGCCGATCGGGAAGCCTGCCACGCCGATCAGCAGGCAGATGGCGGACAGCCAGAAGACGGTTGTCGCCGGGACCTCGAGCGTGCTCAGCAGGTACACGTTCATGTAGTTGACGAGCACGGCGAGGATCGCGGTGTTCACGAGGTTCAGCGCGGCGGCCGCCAGGATCATCCGCCAGTGGCGGCGCACGGCCGTCGAGACGGGGGACTTCCGGACCGCATCGGCGGCCGCGAGTGCGCGGAACTCGTCGGAGTCGTCGATCCGCGTCCGGTACAGCAGGACGAGCACGGCCAGTACGGCCGAGACCAGCAGCGGCACCCGCCAGCCCCAGTCCGCCATCGTCTCCACGCCCAGGAGTGCGACGGTGAGCCCGACCACCGCAGGCGCGAGGGCGACGCCGAGGCCGGACCCCAGCGGGATGAAGGACTGCATCCGGCCGCGTCTGCGCCCGCCGTCGGACTCCGCGACGTAGGTGGAGGCCCCGCCGACCTCGCCGCCCGCGGAGAAGCCCTGCACCAGACGGGTCACGACCAGCAGGATGGGGGCCAGCACCCCGATCGTCTCGTAGGACGGCAGCAATCCCATCACGGTGGTCGCAACGCCCATGCCGGTGATCGTGACGAGCAGCGCGAACCGCCGGCCGCGCCGGTCGCCGAGCCTGCCGAGGACGAGGGCGCCGAGCGGTCGGGCGAGGTAGCCGACGGCGAAGACGCCGAGCGTGGCGAGGATTCCGGCCACCTCGCTCGTCGCCGGGAAGAAGTGCGGCGCCAGGTAGACCGTGAGGAAGGCGTAGAGCGTGTAGTCATAGAACTCGATGAACGTCCCCAGCAGTCCTGCCATGGCCACACGTC
>JAKDNL010000684.1 GCA_030451825.1 Pseudonocardia sp.
GAGACACCTCCCCCCGCCGTGGCGGCGCGACCCGCTGCCGCCCGCCGGTCCGCACGAAGCGCGCACCACTCAGATGGTGGTCGCGGGCCGCCGTGTCGGCCGGGCTCGCGACGGCGGAGGTCTCGCGGCGGGTCGGCCTCGGCGCCGGCGCCATCATCGGCGGGCGTGTCACCCTGGCCCTGGCCCCCTCCGCGCTGACCCGGCTCGCGGCCGGTCGAGACGTGGTACTGGTCTCGGGCACCAACGGCAAGACCACCACCAGCCACCTGCTGGCCGCAGCGCTGCGCACGGCGAGCGCGGTGGCACACAACGCGTCCGGGGCCAACATGGCCGACGGCGCGGTCGCGGCGCTGGCCGCCGACCGCGCGGCACCCCGGGCGGTGCTCGAGGTCGACGAGCTCCACCTCGGCCGGGTCGCCGCCGCCGTCGAACCCGCGGTCGTGGTCCTGCTCAACCTCTCCCGCGACCAGCTCGACCGCGGCACCGAGGTGCGCGCCGTCGCGGCGGCACTCGGGGCGGCCCTGACCGCCCACCCGCATACGACCGTGGTCGCCAACGCCGACGATCCGATGGTCGTGTGGGCGGCCCGAGAGTGCGCCCGCATCGTGTGGGTGTCGACCGGCGGCCGCTGGAGCGGGGATACCGGCAGCTGCCCACAGTGCGGGCGCGGCCTGCACCGCGCTCGCGGCACGACGGGGGACCGGAGGTGGTGGTGCGGCTGCGGCCTGACCCGACCGGATCCACACTGGACCCTCACCGGGACGGTCGCGATGGCCGGAGCGGGCGCGGCGGTGCCGGTAACGGTGGGACTGCCCGGGCAGGTCAACCGCGCTAACGCGGTCACCGCGATGGCGACCGCGGCCCTGCTCGGGGTCGACCCGTCTCGCGCCGGTGCCGCGATGGCCCAGGTCCGCGACATCGCCGGGAGGTACGCCTCGCTCCCCCACCGCGGCCGTGAGCTACGGCTGTTGCTGGCCAAGAACCCCGCCGGGTGGGCCGAGACCCTCGGCGTGCTCGACCCGACACGCCCACTGATCGTGGTGATCAACGCGCGGGAAGCCGACGGCCGCGACACCTCCTGGCTCTGGGACGTGGAATTCGAGGAGCTCGCCGCCGGCCCGGTGGTCGCCGCCGGGGAACGCTGCGCCGATCTCGGGGTCCGGCTGAGCTACGCCGGGATCACACACGCCACCGCCTGCGACCCGCTGGCCGCGCTCGAGCTGCTGCCGCCCGGCCCGGTCGACGTGGTGGCCAACTACACCGCGTTCCTCCAACTGCATCGGCGCCTGCACGCGGCCGCCGCCCATCCGGAGCAGACACGATGAGCGGCCCGGACCTGACGATCGCGGTGCTACTACCCGACGTACTGGGCACCTACTCCGACGCCGGCAACGCCGTCGTCCTGGCCCAGCGCGCCCGCCGGCGCGGCCTCACCGCCGAGATCATGCACGTCACCGCCGACTCCACCCCGCCCGCCACGTGCGAGCTCTACCTGCTCGGTGGCGGCGAGGACACCGCCCAGGCCTTCGCCACCGACTGGCTGACCCGCCACCGCGACCTACTGCACACGATGTCGCACTCCGCACAGACCTTCGCCGTGTGTGCCGGGCTGCAGATCCTGGGCCGGTACGTCACCGACTCGCAGGGCCGCCGACACAACGGGCTGGGCCTGCTCGACCTGACCACGGCGCCAGGTCGGCGCCGAGCGGTCGGCGAGGTCATCACACGATGCGAGCTGCCCGGCGTGGGGCTGCTGACCGGCTTCGAGAACCATCGCGGCACCAGCGCCGGTGGCGCCGGGCTGCACCCACTGGGCCGGGTCCTGTCCGGCGTCGGCAACGGGGACCGAGCCGTCGTGTCCCGGGCCCGGACCGAGGGAGCCGTCACCGAGCGACTGCTGGCCACCTACCTGCACGGACCCGTACTCGCCCGCAACCCCGCCCTGGCCGACCACCTCCTGCACCGCGTCACCGGGCTCGCCGATACCGAGCTACCCGAGCCTCCCGATCTCCCCGAGCTGCGCCGCACCTACCTGGCCTCGGCCCCCCGCCGCCGAGTCAGAACCCTGCTTTCCCGCCCGCTGCGCCGTCGATGAACCGGCACCGGCCGCGAGGTCGCCGCGGCGACCCGCACCCCGGCGCACCCGCACACCCCGCACCGCGGTCGCGGCCGCCGCCGGACCGCGCGAACACACCGGGAAGGGCGCCCAACAGGCGACACACCACCCGGCTACGGCGGATACTGCTCACACTGCTGGTCGCCACCGCCACCGTCGTACTGGTCCTCGCCCTGCTCGGGGTCGGCACGTGACCTCCCCGGCGGGTCGTCACCGCGACCCACCCACCACCCGCACGGAGAAGACGTTGAAGTCACCGCGCCGGACCGACCCCCGCAGACCAGACGCCGCGCCCGACGATCCCCTCCCGCGGCCACGACCCGGGACCGGCCCGCCAGCGCCCGTCGCGCTGGTCACCGGGGCCAGCGCCGGGATCGGAGCGGCCTTCGCCGCACGGTTGGCCGCGAACGGTCACGATCTCGTCCTGGTCGCCCGCAGTGACCAGCGCCTCCGGGACACCGCCACGACCCTGACGCGCCAGCACGGCGTCGCCGTCGAGGTCCTGGGCGCCGACCTCGCCACCGCCGAAGGCCAACGTCGGGTGGCCCACAGGTTGGCCGAGCCTACCCGCGTCCAGGCCCCCGTCGATCTTCTGATCAACAACGCCGGCAGCGCCAGCGCCCCGGACTTCGCCGATACCGACCCGACGGTGCTGCGCGCGGCCCTGGAACTCAACGTCGCCGCCGTACTCGAACTCACCCGCGCCGCCCTGCCCGGGATGCTCGCCCGGGGGCACGGGGCCATCCTCAACGTCTCCAGCGTCAACGCCTTCCTCACCCTGCCCGGCGGAGCGGCCACCTACGGCGCAAACAAGACCTACGTGACCGCGCTGACCAAGGCGATCGCGCTGACCCTGACCGGCAGCCGGGTGCAGATCATGGCCCTGTGCCCGGGCCCCACCCGTACCGACTTCCACACCCACAACGGCACCCGCGAGGGCGTCAGCCCGGCCTGGCTGTCGCACTCCCCGGAATGGGTCGTCGAGCGGGCACTCGCCGACCTGCACCGCGGACGCACCGTGTCGATTCCCGGCCTGACCACCAAGCTGATCGCCCTCGCCGGCCCACACATGCCGCTGCCCGTAACCGCGTTCGCCGTACGCCGGACCCGAGCGCGACGAGCCCGCAGCGCAGACCCTATGCGTCCGCGTCCGGGCCGGTGTCGAGGAGGGCGTAGGTGGGGTCGGTGAAGGCGAGTTCGG
>JAKDNL010000106.1 GCA_030451825.1 Pseudonocardia sp.
GAGCGGAGCTTGCGGAGCGAGTATTGGCGCTGAGCGGAGCTTGCGGAGCGAGTATTGGCGCTGAGCGGAGCTTGCGGAGCGAGTATCGGCGCTGAGCGGAGCTTGCGGAGCGAGTATTGGCGCTGAGCGAGTCTCACGCACCGGGCGCGGATGCTCTCGGCGCCGTCTCCCGCCGGGTGATGGCGACGGCCACCTCGTCGACGGCGGCGCGGATCATGTCGCCGTAGGCGTCGGGGGCGAGGTGCGGAGCGTGTCCGCGGGCCTCGACGATGTGCTCGGTGGCGGCGTCGAAGGAACCCAGGCGGCGGTAGCCGTCGGCGAGGTTGAGGTGCAGCGAGGGATAGAAGCCGGCGATGTGCAGGCCGGCGTGGTGCTCCTGGACCCGCTGCTCGGTCACGGCGTCGGCGGCGTCGAGGGCCCGGACATCCCATGCGAGGGCCTGGGCGGGGTCCTCGTGGAGGTCGGCCAGGTGGTGCGCGAGCGTGCACCGGTGCAGCGGGTCGCCGGTGACCCCGATCGCGGACCAGATCCCGAACAGCGTCCGGCGCGCACCGGCGAGGTCACCGGCTCGCCCTTGCTCGACGGCCCGTCCGACGGCCTCCATGATCGGGTCCGGGTCCGGGTCCGGGTCCGGGTCCGGGTCCGGGTCCGGGTCCGGGTCGGTGGACGTGTCGTTCATGGCGGTGGTCTCGCTTCCGGTCAGGTGCAGTGGCCGGGCCGGGTCGGCATGGCCAGCGTCGTGAGGTCGCCGCGGTCGGCGGAGCGGATCGTGACCGGCCGCTCGGGGCCTCGCAGGTCGAGCAGGACGTCCGGTCCGACCGCGGTGCTGACGGCCGGATAGAGCGTCGTCAGGTCGAACCAGATCTCGAGGTCGTCGCCCGTCGTGGTGGCGGGGAGCGGGATCTCGGCGCCGCCGCCGGTCGGGCGGACCGACGCGTCACCGCCGCTCACGTGCAGCGCGATCCGCTCGCCGGGGTGTTCCTCCAGCGCGCGGAGGAGGGGGCGCAGCGCGACCACCACGCGCGTGCTGACCGCGGGCAACGCGGCGAGCATCCGCCGGTGGTCCGGAAACCGTTCGGCCAGCTGACGGCAGTGCCGGTCGTCCCCGCCGGCCGGGCGCAGCCACATCCCGTGGGGTGTGGAGTCGATCGTGACCACCGCGCTGCGGCGCAGCTCGACCGTGGCCGACCGTAGATCGTCGCCGTCGATCGCGGCGGACCACGTGATCGCGGGCGGCTCGGTGGGGACCAGGGTTCGTGTCGCGAGCCGATAGCGGTTCGTCGCGGTCAGCGTGACGGCGTCCGGGCCGGTTTCGATCAGTACGCCGCCGAGCACGGGCATCCCGGGCTCGTGTGCGGTCGCGGTCAGGACCTGCTCGACCGCATCGGCCAGCACCGGCCCCTTCAGCCCGACGACCCCGACGACCGGCGAGCTCGGCTCCCCGCCGAGCGAGGCCTTGATGACGGCCGCTCGTCGCTGCGCGTCCGCCGCGTGCGCGACGACGCCCGCCACGTACTCGTCGACCAGCCGGGACGCCTCCTCGGAGCCGGCGGCGAGAACCTCCTCGACGGCTCGCAGCGGCATGGCGATCTCCCGCAGTTGACGCAGCACCGCGGCCGTGGCCACCTGCTCGGCGCTGTAGTAGCGATAGCCCGAGGCCTGGTCGACCTCGGCCGGCGGCAGCAGCCCCGAGTCGGCGTAGAACCGCAGCGCGCTCGACGTCAGACCGCTGCGCAGGGCGAACACCCCGATCGGCATCAGCTCGGAACCCGTCACGGCGTCATCATCGGGCTTCGACCAACTCGAAGGTCAACGCGATCGGCCGCCCGTCTGCCCGATTCATCCGCTACGCCCGGACACTCCGGGGCCGACACGCCGAGCACGCCGGTCGTAGGCAACCCGGCCGCACCCGGGGCGTCGAGGATTCCGGGGGACGGGTCACCGCTCGTGCCCCGAACGAGGAGTTCGAGGAGTTCGATGAGCGAGATCCGCCGCATCCGAGGCCGCCGACGCGCCGTCATCGCGAGCCTGGTCGCGACGGCCGGCCTGGCGTTCACCGGGACGGCGCTGGCCGGATCCCCCGCCGCGGAGGCCGCGCACGACGAGGCGCTCGTGCCGGGTACCCCGTGCACCGTCACCGCGAAGTCGTGCGTGGACCTGGACTCGCAGCAGGCGTGGCTGTTCCAGGACGGCAAGATCCTTCGCGGCCCGGTTCCGGTCGCGACCGGCGGCAGCGGCGAGGCGACCCCGATCGGGCACTCGCTGCGCGTCTACCGCAAGGACGCGAAGCACGTCAGCCAGGAGTCCCGGCTGCCCAGCGGCGCACCGGCGCCGATGCCGCTGTCGGTGTTCTTCAACGACGGCGGGATCGCGTTCCACAGCGGCAGCCCGGACCGCTCGTCGGCCGGTTGCGTGCACCTGAACCAGGCGGACGCGCAGGCCTGGTTCGACTACCTGCAGGTCGGGGACAAGGTGCAGGTCCTCTCGGCCGAGGCGGAGAAGGCGGCGCGGGCTCAGCGATAGCCGCCCTCACCTGCCGCACACCGTCGCGGCCGGGCGCGGCTAGGGTCGGGCGCATGCTGGTCGAGCGCATGCGCCCGTTCACCTCGACGATCTTCACCGAGATCTCGCGCCTGGCCGTCGAGACCGGGGCGATCAACCTGGGGCAGGGATTCCCGGACACCGACGGCCCGGCGTCGCTGCTCGCCGACGCCGCGCACAACATCACCGACGGCGGGCGCAACCAGTACCCGCCCGGTCCCGGCGTCCTGGAGCTGCGCGAGGCCGTCGCCGCGCACCAGAAGCGGTTCTACGACCTCGACGTCGACCCGGCGGACGTGCTGGTCACCGCAGGCGCCACCGAGGCGATCGCGTCGGTGTTGCTCGGGCTGTGCGGAGGCGGGGACGAGGTCGTCACGTTCGAGCCCTATTACGACTCCTACGCCGCGTCGATCGCGCTGTCCGGCGCGACCCGGCACACCGTCCCGTTACGCGCCCCGGACTTCGCGTTCGACCCGGACGAGCTGCGGGCCGCGTTCACCTCCCGTACGAAGGTCGTGCTGGTCAACTCCCCGCACAACCCGACCGGTGCGGTGTTCTCCCGGGAGCAGCTCACCCTGATCGGTGAGCTCGCCACCGAGTTCGACGCCGTCGTGGTGACCGACGAGGTCTACGAGCACATGGCGTTCGACGGCACGCCGCACGTCCCGATGGCGACGCTGCCCGGGATGGCCGAGCGCACGCTGACGATCTCCTCGGCCGGCAAGACGTTCTCGGTGACCGGCTGGAAGGTCGGTTGGGTGCACGGCCCGCCGGAGCTGGTCGGCGCGGCGCGGACGGTCAAGCAGTTCCTCACGTTCCACGGCGGCGCTCCGCTGCAGCCGGCCGTCGCGAACGCGCTGGCCCTCGACGACGCGTTCTACGACGGCGTGATCACCGACCTGACCCGCAAGCGCGACCTGCTCTCGGACGGCCTGCGCGCGGCCGGGTTCGACGTGTTCGCCACCCACGGCACCTACTTCGTGGTGACCGACGCCCGCCCGCTGGGCTTCGACGACGGGTTCGACCTGGCCTACCGGCTGCCCGAGCTGTGCGGTGTGGCCGCCGTGCCGGTGTCGGTGTTCGCCTCCACACCCGAGGGTGTCGAGGCGATGCGCCCGCTGGTGCGGTTCGCGTTCTGCAAGCGCGACGAGGTGCTCACCGAGGCCGTCGAACGCATGGGCGGTCTGCGCGACAAGGCCTGAGCGCGCAGCCTGCGGAGCCGCGCATCGACGCTGACCCAGGTGTGTCCGATCCGTTCACGACGGGCGATGCGCCGGCGGCCAGGATGGACGGCATGACTCGCGAGTCCCGCCACATCAGCACCGTGATCGGTGCCGAGCCCGCCGCCGTCTACGGGTTCGCCTCGGACCCGGCGAACCTGCCCCGCTGGGCGGCCGGGCTCAGCGGGAGCGTCGCCCACGTCGACGGCCGGTGGCGGGCCGAGTCGCCGATGGGCACGGTCACCGTCACGTTCGCCTCGGCCAACGAGTGGGGCGTGCTCGACCACGACGTCGAGCTGCCCTCCGGCGAGGTGACGCACAACCCGCTGCGCGTGACGGCCCACCCCGACGGCGCCGAGATCGTGTTCAGCCTGCGCCGCCCCGACGGCGTCACCGACGACGAATTCGAACGCGACGCCGAGCAGATCACCGCCGACCTGACCCGCCTGAAGCAACTACTACACCGCTGAACCCCGTGCCGAGCGGCACCTGAGTGTCGTCGTCGCGGCCGCCTCCATTTCCCGGCCGCATGCGGCGCCCTCGCCCCGGTGCCTCCTCACTCGTTCGGCCTAGGATCTGCGGTCATGACGGAAGAAGACGGCCAGCTCCCCGGCCGTTCGGTCCTCGGGTGGCGGGTGCGGCTGCTCCTGGGCGTCGTCGTCGTGCTGGCCAACGTCGGCGGTGCCGTCGTCGTCCTGGCGCTGTCCGCGTACGTGCTGCCCCGCGACGGTGTCCCGGACCAGGTCTCGCTGCGGACCTACAACCTGGGCGTTCTCGCGATCTTCCTGCTGGTCGCCGTCCCGCTGGGGCTGTACTGGGGGCGCCGGCGGTTCACGGTCGGGCGGCGGTCCAAGGACCCGGACCGCCGGGCGCGGATGATCGTGTTGCACGGCCCGGCGCGGATCGTGCAGATGCTGGCCCTGCTGTGGCTGGCCGCGGTGGTGCTGTTCGGCGGGCTCAACCTGCAGTACTCCGGGCGTCTCGCCTTCTCGGTGACGGCGACGACCGCGATCGGCGGCATCACCACCTGCGCCCTGTGCTACCTGCTCGTCGAACGGATCCTGCGCCGCTCCGCGGCCAGGGTGCTCTCCGGGTACCCGCCGAAGCGGCGCCGCCTGGTGACCGGGGTGATGCTGCGCTCGGTCGGGTTCTGGGCGCTCGGCACGGCCGTCCCGATGATCGGCCTGATACTGGCCGGGCTGGTCGCGCTGATCTACGGCGACTCCTCGCCGGCCCAGCTCGCGGTGACCATCCTGGCCATCGGGGGAACCGCCGTCGGCGCCGGGTTGCTGACCACGATCGGGGCCGCGCGCGCCATGTCGGACCCGATCGTCGCGGTGCGCCGGGCGCTGGCCCGGGTGCAGGACGGTGACCTCGACGTCCGGGTGCAGGTCTACGACAACACCGAGCTCGGGCAGCTGCAGGCCGGCTTCAACACGATGGTCGACGGCCTGCGCGAGCGGGAGCGGATCCGCGACCTGTTCGGCCGTCACGTCGGGCGGGAGGTGGCCGAGGCCGCCGCGGCCGGCTCGGACGAGGTCCGCCTCGGCGGCGAGATGCGGGCCGTCGCGGTCCTGTTCGTCGACCTCTCGGGCTCCACGGCGATGGCCGTCCGGCGCCCGGCGGAGGAGGTCGTCGGCGTGCTGAACCGGTTCTTCGGGCTGGTCGTGGAGTGCGTGGAGAACACCGGCGGGTGGATCAACAAGTTCGAGGGCGACGCGGCGCTGGCCGTGTTCGGTGCCCCGACCGACCTGCCGGACGCTCCCGGTACCGCGCTCGGCGCGGCCCGGCGGCTGGGCGAGCGGCTGGCCCGGGAGATGCCGGAGATCTCGGCCGGGGTCGGGGTGTCGGCCGGGGACGCCGTCGCCGGCAACATCGGTGACCCGCGGCGTTTCGAGTACACGGTGATCGGCGATCCGGTGAACGAGGCCGCCCGGCTCACCGAGCTGGCCAAGTCGGTGCCGGGCGGGGTGCTGGCCGCCCGGCAGGCGGTGGCCGCCGCCGGGGATTCCGAGGCCCGGCACTGGCGGGCCGGCGAGGAGGTGACGCTGCGCGGGCGGGACGAGCCGACCGGCACCGCGTCGCCGGTGGCGCCGGAATGATCAGGAGGTGTCGGTGACGAACGATCCGTGAAATCCCGCGGGCACGCCACGGGGCAGGTCGACGGCCGCGACCGGGGCGCCGGCCACGTCGGTCGCGTCCAGCACGAGCAGCTGCGAGGCGCTGCCGTCGCGGCGGGTGGTGATGGTCAGCAGCCAGCCCTCGTCCTCGCCCCGGCCGGGTGCCGCGGACGGGACGAACACCGCCTCGCCGGCCGCGGTGTCCGCGCCGAGGTCGTGCACGGCCGCGGAGCCGGTGTCCTCGTCGAACTTCACGATCCCGGCCGCGCCACCGGTGTCGGAGACGGCGTAGCGGTAGCGCGCCCGGCGGCCCACCCGCTCGTCGTCCAGGGTGGGGAACTCGATGCCACGCTCGTTCAGCGTCGTCTCGACGGACGTGCCGGTGGCCGGGTCGAGCACCCAGCGGTGCAGGCGGGCCTGGCCGGTCTCCGCGGCCTGCGCGGCGGGGTCGGAGCCCAACCCGTCCCACATGGCCACGGTGGCGGCGCGGGAGTATCGGGCGCCGTCCAGCACCACCCGGCCGGCGTCGTCGGTGTGCGCGTTGCCGACGTGGAACACGTACCCCGGCTCGACGTCGAACCAGCGCACGGCGCCGGGAGTGTCCAGCGGCATCACCCCGATCCGGGCGCCGTAGGCGTCGTCCCAGCCGTAGGGCATACCGCGGTCGAGGCGGTCGAGCTGGAACGTCATCGGCAGGTCCAGGAACACCGCGTGCCGGTCGGTGATCGCGAAGTCGTGCATCATCGTCGGCCCCGGCACGGCGATCTCGGCGCTGGTCACGAGCTCGCCCGCGGCGGAGAGCCGGTGGTAGGTCAGGAACGGCGGCATCGGGGAGTAGCCGAAGAAGTGGAGCTCGCCGGAGACCGGGTCGGTCTTCGGGTGCGCGGTCATCGCCGTGGTGAGGCGGCCGTCGAAGTCGCAGGTCCCGACGGTGTCCAGATCGGGGGTGAGCACGTGCGGGTAGCCGCTCTCGACCAGCGCCATGATCTTCCCGGCGTGCGCGAGGACGTGCGTGTTGGCGACGCCGACGCGACGGTCGAACGTGCCGTCCGGGCCGATCATCTTCTCGCCGGTCAGCGACCGGGTGCGCACCCAGCGGTTGCGGTACCACTCCGCGCGACCGTCGCGCAGCCGGACGCCGTGCACCATCCCGTGCCCGGTGAACCAGTGCGCGGTCGACTCACCGGGACGCGGGTTCGGGCCGTTGCGCAGGTAGCGCCCGGTCAGCTCGGGCGGCAGCGCGCCGTGCACGGGCAGGTCGCGGGCGTCGATCTCGTCCGGGACGGGTGCGAGGTGGCCGGTGAGGCGGACGGCGTGCGCGGGGGGTGTCATCGAGGCTCCCGGTGTCGTGGACAACGGAGCCATCGTCCATCATCCGGATACAACATGTCAAGATCTACATGTAAAATTTGTCAACAGGGTAGGCCGGCGTGAGGCGGCGGTGCCGGAGAGCTCCCGCTCGGAGCGGCGAGACAGCGCGTGAGACAGGGCGGCCCGGATCGCAGGGATTCGTCGGCGATCACGGGTGAGTGTGACGTGGGGGCTGCGCGCCCGGGGTCCGACAGCCGTGGTGTCACGCTCACCCGCCCGTCCGGCCCCCGTCGACCCGATCCTCGCGTCGACGGCCGAGAGGTAAGCCTCGAATCCGGACATCGGTTCGGGCATGATCGGGCCATGCCCGATGACGAGTTCGCTGCCTTCACCCCGGAGACGGACGCCGCGATCGCCCGCGCCCGTCGGCACTCGCTCGGCGACCTGCTGCACCGCACGGCCCGCCGCTACCCGGGCAAGCTCGCGGTCGTCGCCGGCGACCGCCGGGTCACCTTCGCCGAGTTCGACGCCGCCGTGAACCGGTGCGCGCACGCGCTCGCCGAGAAGGGTCTGGGCAAGGGCGAGCGGCTGGCGCTGCTCTCGCACAACAGCTGGCAGTTCGCCGTGCTGACGTTCGCGACGGCCCGCCTGGGCGTGGTGCTGGTGCCGGTGAACTTCATGCTCGGGCCTGCGGAGATCGCGTTCATCCTCGGGCACTCCGGCTCCACGGCGATGGTCACCGAGGACGCGCTGGCCGGCACCGCGCAGCAGGCGCTGGAGATCGCCGGCGTGGACGCGCCGGTCCGGGGCTGGATCTCGCTCGCCGGCACCCCGGCGGCGGAGGGCTGGACCGACGTCGACACCTGGATCGACGGGCCCGCCGGTGATCATGAGGGGGATCCGGGTGCCCCGGACGTCGTCGTCGGTGACGACGACCCGCTGCGCCTGATGTACACCTCCGGCACCGAGTCCCGGCCCAAGGGCGTGATGCTGGCGTCGCGCTCGCTGATCGCGCAGTACGTGTCCTGCATCGTCGACGGCGGCATGGAGCGCGACGACGTCGAGATCCACTCGCTGCCGATGTACCACTGCGCGCAGATGGACTGCTTCTTCTCCGTCGACGTCTACCTGGGCGCGACCAGCATCATCCTGCCCGGCCCGGACCCGGCGACGCTGCTCGCGACGATCGAGCGCGAGAAGGCGACCAAGCTGTTCTGCCCGCCGACGGTGTGGATCTCGTTGCTGCGCCACCCGGCGTTCGACACCACCGACCTGTCCAGCCTGTGCAAGGGCTACTACGGTGCGGCGGCGATGCCGGTCGAGGTGTTGCAGGAGCTCTCCCGGCGGCTGCCGGACGTGGCGTTCTGGAACTTCTACGGCCAGACCGAGATGTCGCCGCTGGCCACGATCCTGCGCCCGGACGAGCAGCTTCCGCACGCCGGATCGGCCGGGCGGGCGTCGCTGAACGTGGAGACCCGCGTCGTCGACGAGGCGGGCGTGCCGGTCCCGGCCGGGGAGATCGGCGAGATCGTGCACCGCAGCCCGCACGCGGCACTGGGCTACTTCCGCGACGAGGAGAAGACCGCGGCGTCGTTCGCCGGCGGCTGGTTCCACTCCGGTGACCTGGGGATCCTGACCGAGGAGGGGCACCTCTCGGTCGTGGACCGGAAGAAGGACATGATCAAGACCGGCGGCGAGAACGTGGCCAGCCGGGAGGTCGAGGAGGCCATCTACCTGCTCGACGGCGTCGCCGAGGTCGCGGTGTTCGGGATCAGCCACCCGCACTGGATCGAGGCGGTGACGGCCGTGGTGGTGCCGCGTGAGGGCGTCACGCTGACCGTGGAGGCGGTGCAGGCGCACACCAGGGAGCGCCTCGCCGGCTACAAGCGGCCAAAGTACGTCGTGTTCGCCGACGCCCTGCCGAAGAACCCCAGCGGCAAGATCCTCAAGCGCGAGCTGCGGACCGAGCACGCCGATCTCGCCGCGTCGTCCACCGGCGCGAGATGACGCTCACTGCTCGTCGAGCACGGTCGACGAGCAGTGGACGACATCTCGCGTGTGGTTCCCGTGGCCGCGGCCGGGATCAGCCGACGAAAGCCGCCAGTTCCACCCCGGCCCGGCGCAGGCCCGCACGCACCGCGGTGGCCATGGCGACCGCGCCTGGGGAGTCGCCGTGCACGCAGGCCGACTCGGCGCGCACCGCGACGTCGGTCCCGTCGACGGCCCGGACCACGCCCTCGTCGAGCATCCGGACCAGGCGCTCCGTCGCCTCGGTCGCGTCCTCGAGCAGCGCACCGGATTCGCGTCGCGGGACGAGCGCGCCCGCGGCGGTGTACCCACGGTCGACGAAGAACTCCGGCACCGCGCGTAACCCGGCCGCCTCCGCCGCCCACAACAGCTCCGAGCCGGGCAGCCCGAGCACCGGCAGCGCCGGGTCGTAGGCCCGGACCGCCTCGGCGACCGCCCTGGCCTGCCCGGTGTGCGTGCGGGTGGCGTTGTAGAGCGCACCGTGCGGCTTGACGTAGCGGACCCGGGTCCCGGCCACCCGGCACATCGCCTCCAGCGCGCCCAGCTGGTAGAGCACGTCGTCGGTCAGGGCCGAGGGCTCGACGTCGACGAAGCGGCGCCCGAACCCGCGCAGGTCCGGGTAGGACACCTGGGCCCCGACGGCGACGCCCCCGCGTGCGGCGTGCGCGGTCGCCCAGCGCAGCGTGGAGGGGTCGCCGGCGTGGAACCCGCACGCCACGTTCGCCGAGGTGACGAGGCCGAGCATCGACTCGTCGTCACCGAGGACCCACTGCCCGAAGGACTCGCCGAGATCGGCGTTCAGATCGAGGACGGCCATGGGTCCATATCCTCCTTCCCGATATCGCTCAGCGCACCTCGCCGGCCCGGACGATCGCCGCCGCCCGGTGCCCGACGCGCAGACGGTCCAGCGCGGGCGTCCCGCTCCCCAGCGCCACCCGCCGGGTCCGCGCCACGACCGCGATCACCGCGTCGGCGTCCAGCACGCGGGCCAGCGCCGACACGAGACCGGCCTCCGGGCCGGTCCCCGTCGAGCTGCCGTCGGACATCGGATCACTGTCGGTCCGGTCGCCGTCGATCGAGGCGCCGGACCCGGCCCAGCGAGTCTGCCGCCCGTACGGCACGTCGGCCAGCACGATCCGTGGACGGTGCCGCGCGACGATCGGGCCGGTCGCCTCCGGGGCCAGCGCGTCGGCGACACAGATCTCCGACGGCGGCCCGCTCCCGGACAGCGGCCCACTCTCCGACTGCGGCCCGCTCTCCGATGGCGGCCCGGTCACGGACCGGCCGAGCCGGCGGGCGGCCGCGGCGGCGTCGCGGTACCCGGGCTTGTCGTGCCGGTCGGCGAGGGCGTCGAGCTCGGCGGCCCGGGCGTCCGGTCCCCCGGGTGCGAGCAGCGCGAGGTTGCGCGCGGCCAGCGAGAGCGGCTCCGGGTCCGCATCGCTGCCGACCAGGCCGGCCACCTCGTCGCCACGGAGCAGGCCGAGCGTGCTGAGCAGCTGCCCGGTCCCGCAGCACGGGTCCCACACCACGACCGGCCCGGGTTCTGCCAGGTGCTCACGGCACCGCCCGAACAGCTCGAGCGTCAACCTCACCGGCAGCGACGGCCGTCCCGGCGCCGAGGCCAGCACGGCGTCGAGGTCACCGAAGTTCGCGGCCGGGGCGTGGCGGTACTGCACGCGCACAGTCTCGCGCAGCATCGGGCGTCACGTTCCGGGTCCTGCCGACGACCGGACGGTGACGCTCACTCCTTCTGCTGCTGGGCGAACAGACCGGTGTAACCGCCGGACCAGTCGGGCGGGATCTGGCAGGGGCGAGGGTCGTGGCGGGCCCAGCGCGCGGTTCCGCCGCGGACGATCTCCTCCGCGTGGCTGCTGCCCAGCGGGTTGAACGTGTAGGGCATCGCGTCGGCGGCGCTGTAGACGTTGAGCAGCAACGGACGCCCGATCGGCGAGTTGTTCGCGGCCGATTGGTGCAACATCCGGCAGTTGTGGATCGTGATCGACCCGGCCGGTCCGGGCAGGTACCGAGTCCGTTCCACCGGTACGCCGGCCGCGTCCTCGGCGGACAACGCGCCGCGCCAGCTCCCCTGCTCGTCGTAGAGGTCGAGCAGGTCCTCGTCCTGGCTGCCGGGCATCACACCGAGCGGGCCCTGCTCCATCCTCCCCCATGGGAACGCGTGGGACCACGAGAGTCCAGGCCGGGCCGTGCGTGGACCGGCCCGGCCGTGGCGTCACGAGGGCACCTGAACCCAGGCCGAGGACTGAGACGAGCGGATCACCGCGTCGGTCAGCGCCGCCGCGCGCAGGCCGTCGGCGAACGTCGGCAGCCCGTCCGGCGCGTCGCCGCGGATCGCCGAGTACGTGTCCGTCACGAACGCGTTGAAACAGTCCTGGTAGCCCTGCGGATGCCCGGGCGGCAGCAGCGAGTAGCGCGCGGCGGCGTCGGAGAAAGCCGGGGAGCCGCGGTGCACGGCCAGGTCGCCGTCGGTGCCGCCGACGAGCAGCGTCTCCGGGTCCTCCTGGTCGAACCGGTACGCGGCCCGCTCGCCGTCGAGGGAGATCCGGAGGCTGTTGCGCCGGCCCAGCGACGTCTGGCTCACGACGGCCGATCCGGTGGCGCCGCCGTCGGTGCGGAACGTGACGGTGCTGGCGGTGCCCTCGCCCGCCGTCGCGGCCAGCAGCGAGGTGATCCGGTGACCGCTGGTGAACTCGACCAGGTCGCACCAGTGCACGCCGATGTCGGCGAACGCCCGGTACGCGCCGCCCTCGGAGGGCTCCCCGCGCCAGCCGGCCGGTCCGCCCGCGGCCTGCCAGTCCTGCAGGTAGGCGCCGTGCAACAGGTGCAGCGCGCCCGCCCCGCCGGCCGCGACCCGGGCGCGGATCTCGCGGACCGCGGCGTAGAACCGATAGGCGAACGGCACCGTCGCGACCTGGGTTCCGGCCTCGGCGGCGAGGTTCCGCGCGTCGTCGAGCGTGGTGGCCAGGGGCTTCTCGCAGACCACCGGCTTGCCCACGGCCAGCGCGCGGCGGGCCAGCGGGACGTGGCGCGAGTTCGGCGTGCAGACGTGCACCACGTCCACGTCGTCGGCGTCGATCAGGTCCTCGCCGGTCGCGGCCCCGGCCCGGGCGCCCAGCCGGGTCACCGCCTCGGCCGAGCGGTCCGGGGTGGACGCGGCGACGCGGGTGAGCTCGCCGCCGGCCGCGCGGACCGCGTTCGCGTGCACGGTCCCGATGAACCCCGCACCGATGATCCCGGCGCGCAGCGTGCTCGTCATGGCTGTCTCCTTCGGCCGGCCGGCCGCGACGGTGGAGCCGGGGTCCGCGACGGACGCTTCACTGTCGTGCCCGGATGGGACAGAGTACGAGTCGACCGTATTCGTAGACGTCACGGTCGACGCGAGGACGAGGGGGTTCCGATGGACTACCGCGAAGGCCTGCACGACCTGGGTCACGGCTGCCACGCCTGGTTGCAACCGGACGGCAGCTGGGGCTGGTCGAACTCGGGCCTGGTCACCGGATCGGGTACGTCGCTGATGGTGGACACGCTGTTCGACCTGGCGCTGACCCGCCGGATGCTGGACGGCCTCGCCCCGGTCACCGACGCGTTCCCGGTGGCCACGCTCGTGAACACGCACTCCGACGGCGACCACTACTTCGGCAACGAGCTGGTCGCCGAGCGCGGCGACGTGGAGATCGTCGCCTCGCAGGCCGCCGCCGACCTGATGAACCAGGACGCCGTCGAGGCGCTGGCCGGGATCAAGCGCCTGGACACCCCGACCGGCGAGTTCGCCCGCGAGATCTTCGGGCCGTTCCAGTTCGAGGGCATCACCTCGACCGGGCCGACGCGCACGTTCACCGGCGAGACCTCCCTCGACGTCGGCGGGCGCGAGGTGCGGCTGATCCAGGTCGGGCCGGCGCACACCCCCGGCGACACGCTCGTCCACGTTCCGGACGCGGGGATCCTCTACTCCGGCGACATCCTGTTCATCGGCGGCACCCCGATCGCCTGGGCCGGCCCGATCTCGCGCTGGATCTCCGCGTGCGACCGGATCCTCGGCATGGAGGTCACCACGATCGTCCCCGGTCACGGTCCGGTCACCGACAAGTCCGGCGTCCACCGCGTCCGTGAGTACCTGACCTGGGTGGAGGCGGAGGCGAGGAAGCGTTTCGAGGACGGGCTCGCCGTCGACGACGCGATCGCCTCGATCGACCTCGGGGACTACGGCTCGCTGCCCGAGTACGGGCGCCTGGCCCAGAACGTGATCAACGTGTACCAGGAGCTCGACCCCGACATGGCGCGCCCGGACCGGCTCACCGTGCTCGGCCGGATCGCCGCGCTGGAGGGGTTCGGGGCGTCGGAGGCGACGGCCTGATGCGCTGGGTCACCTACGCCTCACCCGCCGGCGACGACCGGGTCGGGCTCGTCGCCGGTGACGTCGTGCAGGGAGCACAGCCGGGGATCACCATGATCGACCTGCTCGACTCCGGGGACCTCGCCGGCGCGGCGGCACGGGTGTCGGCCGCGCCGTCGGAGACCGTCGCGCTGGTGGGCCTGAGGCTGCGGGCGCCGTTGCAGCCGCGGTCGCTGCGCGACTTCGTCGGGTTCCTGCAGCACCTGCGCAACTGCTCCGGCCCGGCCAACCTCACCGTCGACGAGCGGCACGAGCGCTACCCCCCGTTCTACTTCTCCAACGTCGCGGCCGTGATCGGCCCGCACGACGACGTCGGGGTCCCGCCCGGGTGCGAGCGGTTCGACTACGAGCTCGAGGTCGCCGCCGTGATCGGGAAGCCCGGGTCGGACATCGCCCCGGCCGACGCGTGGGGCCACATCGCCGGCTACACGCTGCTCTGCGACTGGAGCGGACGTGACCTGCAGATCGACGAGATGGCGCTCGGCCTGGGGCCGGCCAAGGGGAAGGACTCGGCGAACACGCTCGGCCCGATGCTCGTCACCGCCGACGAGCTCGAGCCGCACCGGAACCGGCGCGGCATCTCTGCGGCGATGACCGGGTACGTCAACGGCGACCCGGTCAGCGCCGGGAACTGGGACGACGTCGACTGGGGCTTCGACGACATGATCGCCTACGCCTCGCGCGGCACCCGCCTGCGCCCGGGCGACGTGATCGGATCCGGCACCGTCCCGACCGGCTGCCTGTTCGAGCACTACGCGCTCGACCCGGACCACTTCCGCGGGTGGCTCGAGCCCGGCGACGAGGTCCGCCTGGCCGTCGAGCACCTCGGCGAGATCCGGCACCGGATCGTCGAGGGCAGGCCCGCCCCGGCGCTGTCGTCGGGATACTGACCGTGCCGCTACCCGGGCGGGTGGTGGGTGTCACCTCTCTCGGGGTGTCCCATCACGGCCCCGGGTCCAGCAGGATCCCTGTGGTCACCGACGTCTTCGAAAGGTTCCGCATGTCGATCTCCGTGCCGGAGGGTGCCCCGCCCCGCGATCTGTCCGACCATCGACGCCACATCGCCCCGCACGTGTTCGTGTACGTTTTCGCCGTGGTCCCCGCGCTGGCCCTCGTCGCGGCCGTCCCGCTGGCGTGGGGGTGGGGCCTGAGCCTGCTGGACGCGGGGATGGCCGTCGGTCTGTACGTGGTCTCCATGCTCGGCGTGACGGTCGGGTTCCACCGGCTGTTCACCCACCGGGCGTTCACGGCCCGGCGCGGGCTGCGGATCGCGCTCGCGGCGGCCGGCAGCCTGGCCGTACAGGGGCCGGTCCGGCACTGGGTGGCCGATCACCGGCGGCACCACGCCTACGCCGACAAGGAGGGGGACCCGCACTCGCCGTGGCGTTACGGCACGTCGCCGAGTGCGCTGGTGCGCGGGTTCTGGCACGCCCACATGGGGTGGCTGTTCGACCGGCGGATGACCGACCAGCGCCGCTTCACCCCCGACCTGCTCGCCGACCGCGACATCTCCGCGGTGCACCGCGCCTTCACGCTGCTCACCGTGCTCAGCCTGTTCGGCCCGGCCCTGGTCGGGGGGCTGGTCACGATGTCCTGGTGGGGAGCGTTCACGGCGTTCTTCTGGGCCGGGCTGGTGCGGGTCGCGCTGACCCACCACGTGGCCTGGTCCACCAACTCGATCTGTCACCTGGTCGGTGACCGCGCGTGGACCAGCCGCGACCGGTCCACCAACGTCTGGCTCCTCGCCGTGCCCAGCCTGGGTGAGTCCTGGCACAACCTGCACCACGCCGACCCCACCTCGGCCCGGCACGGCGTCGGCCGCGGCCAGCTCGACATCTCCGCCGAGGCCATCCGGCTGTTCGAGAAGCTCGGCTGGGCCCGCGACGTGCGCTGGCCGACCCCGGCACGACTGGAGAAGCTCGCCGCGAAACGCTGAACCGGCCGCGCTCCCTCGCGGCGCCCAGAACGAACGTGACATCCGTCGCGTCCCACGCAACGAATGCCACACTCGCTCGCCGATGGGGCGCGTGCCCGGTGCGGCGTGCGAGCCCATGCATACGCGCCGTATCCCCGGGAGAGCTGCAGATGTCGCTCCGCGCGATGAACGGAATCCCGGCCAGCCCGGGCCGGGTCGGTGGCCGCGTGGTCCGGGTCGCCGAACCTCCCGGTGAGCCCCTCGTGGGCCCGGCCCCCGACGATCCGCCGGCTCAGCTGACCACCCGTGGGGGGGGGGAAAAGCCCCGGGGGCGCAGAAACAACCCCCGGCGGGGTGGGGGGGGGCGCGGCGCGGGGGCCCCCGGCCGCCCCGCCC
>JAKDNL010000685.1 GCA_030451825.1 Pseudonocardia sp.
ACCGGTCAGGACTCATCGACCCCGACGACCCGCCACCGTTCTAGAGGGCACGCCGCCACCGGCACGCCCGCTCACCGGTCCGCGTCGGAATCGTGTGCTGGACGCGTAGCGATGTCGCTTCGTAGCGTCGAGACATGCCGGACGACACCGCTCGCACCGCCCCGGAACGTCACCTGATCCGCTACTCCGGGCGCGGCACGTTCAGCCAAGGGATCATCGACCGGGCCGCGGGCAGCTCCGTGTACACCGAGGACGGGCGCGAGCTGCTCGACTTCACCTCCGGGCAGATGAGCGCGATCCTCGGGCATTCCCACCCGGAGATCGTCGCAACCGTCCGCGAGCAGATCGGCCGGGCTCGACCACCTCTACAGCGGGATGCTGAGCCGCCCGGTCCTCGATCTGGCCCGGCGGCTCGCGGGGACGCTGCCCGCGGGGCTGGACACGGCCGTGCTGCTGACCACCGGGGCCGAGGCGAACGTGGCCGCCCTGCGGATGGCAAAACTCGTCACCGGCCGGCACGAGGTCGTCTCGTTCGCCCGGTCCTGGCACGGCATGACCCAGGGCGCCGCGAACGCCACCTACGTCGCCGGGCGGGGCGGGTACGGCCCCGCCGCCCCCGGCAACTTCGCCCTGCCGGTACCCGACCGGTTCCGGCCCGCGATCCTCGACCCGGACGGGAACCTGGACTGGCGCCGCCAGCTCGACCTCGGCTTCGACCTGATCGACGCCCAGTCGGTCGGCAGCCTCGCCGCCTGCCTGGTCGAGCCGATCCTGACCTCCGGCGGTGTCGTCGAACTACCGCCCGGCTATCTGGCCGCGCTGCGGGACAAGTGCCACGAGCGGGGCATGCTGCTGATCGTGGACGAGGCCCAGACCGGGCTGTGCCGCACCGGGACTGGTATGCGTTCGAGCACGACGGCGTCGTCCCGGACATCCTGGCCCTGTCCAAGACGCTCGGGGCCGGGCTGCCCCTCGCGGCCGTGCTGACCAGCGCCGAGATCGAGCAGGAGGCTCACGACCGCGGGTTCCTGTTCTTCACCACGCACGTCAACGACCCGCTCCCGGCCGCCGTCGGCAACACCGTCCTGGACGTGCTGATCCGCGACCGCCTCGACCTGCGCGCCCGCGAGCTCGCGCTGCTGCGCGGCGGGCTGGACGAGCTCGCCGGGCGGCACCCGGTGATCGGCGACGTCCGCGGGCGCGGCCTGCTGGTCGGGCTGGAGCTCATCGACGAACCGGGCGGCCGGGACGCGGACAAGCTCGGCGCCGACGCCACCCGGCGGTGCGCCGAGCTCGGCCTGCACATGAACATCGTGCAGCTGCCCGGTATGGGCGGCACGTTCCGCACCGCGCCGCCGCTGACCGCCACCGACGCCGAGGCCAAGGCCAAGGCCAAGGCCAATCGTGGCGTCGCGATCCTCGACGCCGCGCTGGCCGACGTCACGGGCTGACACCTCGCGCCACGACGTCGGCGATCGCCGCGGTCACGAGGTTGTCGACGGCGTCCACCCCGGGCCGGGCACCCTCCCGGCCCGCGAACAGCAGGTGCCCGCCGCCGACCAGCGAGAGCGTGATCGAGTCGACGTCGGCATCGGCCGCGATGCGGCCCAGCTCGCACTCGGCGGTGAGGTAGGCGGAGATCATGGCGGTGGCCTCGGTCAGGATCGGGATTCCACCGGCCGGCCCGGCCTGGCGCAGCCGGGCGCGCAGCTCGTCCCGGAACGTGATGAGGGGGATGATCGCCACCGCGACCGACCCGAACAGGCTCGTGAGTGCCCGGGTCAGGTTGTCGGCGACGGTGCCGATTCCGGCGGCCTCTCGCAGGGCGACGGCCTGGCCGTGCATCCGGTCGACGCGGTCGTGCACGAGATCGGCGAGGAACGCGTCGAAGTCGGCGAAGTGGCGGTGCAGGACGCCCTTGGCGCAACCTGCCTCCGTGGTGACCGCCCGGCTGGTCAGCGCGTTCGGTCCGTCCCGGAGCAGGACGCGCCCGGCGGCGTCGAACAGCTGCGTGCGCGCGTCGCGCATGGCCACCCCTGTCGGCACAGCGCCACTCCCTTCTTCCCTGCCCGCACGATTGACGAGTGGGCGCATGCCCACCAGAGTGGGCACATGGCCACTCTACCGCCCGGGCGATCACCCTCTCCGGAACCAGCGGCACACCGGCATCGGCAGATGGCGGAGTCGTTCGGGGTGGACCCGGAACGCTACGACCGGGCCCGGCCCCGCTATCCCGATGCCTTGGTGGAGCGGATCGTCGCCGCCTGCCCCGGCCGGGACGTCGTCGATGTCGGTTGTGGCACCGGCATCGCCGCCCGCCAGTTCCACGCGGCCGGCTGCCGGGTGCTCGGCGTCGAACCCGACGCGCGGATGGCGGAGTTCGCTCGGCGCAGCGGCGTCGAGACCGAGGTGTCGACCTTCGAGGCGTGGGAACCCGCAGGCCGGTCGTTCGACGCGGTCGTCGCCGGGCAGGCCTGGCACTGGGTGGACCCGGTCGCGGGCATCGCCAAGGCGGCACAGGTGCTGCGACCCGGTGGCCGGCTGGCGGTGTTCGCGCACGTGTTCGACGCTCCGCCCGAGGTGGCGGACGCCTTCACAGCGGTCTACCGGAAGGTGGCGCCCGACTCGCCGGTGAACCGTGGGCCGGCGGTCGGCACCCGACCTACCGGGGGCGCCCTGGACGTCTACCGGGCGGGGTTCGCCTCTGCCGCGGACGGGATCCGGCAGGCGGACGGGTTCGACGAGCCGGAGCAGTGGTGTTTCGAGTGGGAGCAGTCCTACACCCGCGACGAATGGCTCGACCACCTGCCCACTACCGGGGCCCTTACCTGGCTCGCGCCGGACGAGCAGGCGACGGTGCTGGAGGCTGTCGGTACCGCCATCGACACCATCGGGGCCGGCTTCACGATGACCTACTCGACGTTGGCCGTCAGCGCGGCGCGGACCCGCGCCGACTGACCCGGCTCGGCGGGCCCGGCTCGGCGGGCCCGGCTCGGCGGGCCCGGCTCGGCGGGCCCGGCTCGGCGGGCCCGCCCACTCCGGCGGGGACCTTCCCGGCCGATGCCCGGAGCCGCGAGGGGTCCCTTCGCGACCGCCAGGTGAGCGAGGGGTCCCTTCGGGACATGGTCCCGTGGCGACGTGCGCGGGTGGAGCCGCAAACGTGGCGTCGCAGAGCGCTTCCGGGAACGGCCCCCAAAGGTGCGAGCCCCTCGACCCCGGGCCGGGACGCCCTCGCCACCCACCTCGCGGGGGGGGGCGGGGGGGGGCGGGCCCCCCCCCCCCCCGTGGGTGCCCCCAGGGCCCCCCGGGG
>JAKDNL010000107.1 GCA_030451825.1 Pseudonocardia sp.
GGGCACCAGGGCTGTTCGATCTCCACCCAACAGCCCTGGTGCCCCGTTGACCATGACGACGGGCGCCGGATGCCTCAATTGCCGGGCACTGCTCAGGTGGACTGGAGCCTCCCGCGATTACTGATCGTGAACGCCCACCGGTGCCCGGAAGGGCGGGCAGAGACGGCCAGGACGTCGCGGGCAGGACGCGCAGCTCGATGGTCGCGCCCCACCGGGCGAGCGCATGGCCGGCCGAACCCCGCGCGGCGTCCCCACCTCGCCGTGTAGGCCGGAGGCTGGAGCACCGCCGCTGTGTGCCGGCGCGCACACAGCGGCCGTGCTCGCTGACAACGACGACGGTGCGGTCGGCGCCGACGATGGCCGGGTGACGTTCCCAGGAGCAACGGAGCCGGGCAGGTCGACGCCGGCCGCGGCGAGTGCGGCGGAGCTCGTCGCATCCGGGTTCTTCGCCTGGCGTACGCCCCTGCTACCGCTCGCCGAGGCCGTGTCGCTGAGCGACGGGCTGCAGGCGCCCACGGCCGCGCCCGACGACCTCGCCGAGGCCCTGGACCGGGACCGCGCGCTGGTCCGGGGGCGGCTGCGCGAACTGTGTGCCCGTCCGGAGGTGCGCGAGGCCGTCTTCGTCGGTTCCCCGGATCTCGAGTCCACCCTCGACGGCGACACCGGCGACCGGGCGGAGGGTGCCCAGTTGCGGTATGCGACCCGGATGGCGACGCGGCCCACCCCGTTCGGGCTGTTCGCCGGATGCTCGGTGGGGAAGACGGGCGGCCACAGCGCGCTCCGGTTGGCCCCGCGGCACGGCTACCGCCGGCAGACCCGGTTGGACATGGGATACCTGACGGCGCTCACCGATGCGCTGGTCGCCGACCCCGAGGTCCGCGCCGAGCTTCCGGTCCTCCCGAACTCGAGCCTCTACCGCGCCCACGGCCGGGTCCGCTACGTCGAGACCCGTTGGCAGGGCGCAACCCGCACCTCGCACCTGGTCGCGGTGCCGCTGAGCGACTCCCTCGTCGCGGCGCTGGCCCGAGCCGAGAACGGCGCCACCCCGGCCGAGGTGGCCGACGCGGTGGCCGGCACGGGGGTCGACCGGGTCCGCTCCGAGGGATATGTCGACCGGTTGCTCGACCGTCAGCTGCTCGTCCCCGACCTGGGTGTCGCGATTACCGGGCCGGATCCGCTGGAGCCGGTGTTGCGTGTCCTGCGGGCCGCACCGACCACCAAGAAGGCCGCGGAGGCACTCGACCGGGTGGTGGAGGCACTGGCCGTGCTGGACGGCGGCGGGCTGGGTGCCGACCCGGCGCGGTACCGGGAGCTGGCCCGCGACCTCGACGGTCTGCCCGCCACGCCGGAGCCCGGCCGGCTGTTCCAGGTGGACATGGTCAAGCCGGCCACGGACGCCCGGCTGAGCGAGGCGGTGATCGCGGAGATCACCCGGGCCGTGCGGGTACTGCACCGCCTGGCCCGCCCGCCGGGCCGGACCGAGCTCGATCGTTTCACCGAGACGTTCACCCGACGGTACGAAGGCCAGGAGATCCCGCTGGTCGAGGCACTGGACGAGGAGGCCGGGGTGGGCTTCGGCGGCACCGACCCGGCCCCCCTGCTACGCGGACTGGCCTTCCCGACCCGACCCGAGGAACGGGCCCCGTGGGGACGCCGCGAGCAGCACCTGCTGACCAGGCTGCTCTCGTGCACCACCGATCGACGCAGCGAGCTGGTGCTCACCCGGGCCGACCTGGACACGCTGGCCGGGGACGAGGACCCACCCCCGCTGCCGGACGCGCTCGCGGTCACCGCCACGCTGGTCGCGGCCGGACCCGCCGCGCTGGCCGAGGACCGGTTCTCCGTCCTGATCCGGGGCGCCGCCGGCCCGTCCGGGGCCCGGCTGCTCGGACGGTTCTGCCCCGCGGACCCGGCGTTGACCGCGCACGTGCGTGACCACCTGCGCGCCGAGGAGGCCGCCGCCCCGGACGCAGTCTTCGCCGAGATCGTGCACCTTCCTGAGGGGCGGATGGGCAACGTGCTGGCCCGCCCGGTGCTGCGCGACCACGAGATCGCCTACCTGGGCCGATCCGGTGCCCCACCCGAGGCCCGGTTACCGGCCGACGACCTGCTCGTATCGGTTCGCGGCGGGCGGATCACGCTGCGCTCGGCGCGGCTGGGCCGCCGGGTGATCCCCCGGATGACCAACGCGCACAACTTCGGATGGCGCAGCCAGCCGGTCTACCGCTTCCTGTGCGCGCTGCAGTCCCACGGCCGCGCGGCGCATCTCGGCTGGACTTGGGGCCCGCTCGGGGTCGCCCCGTTCCTGCCCAGGGTGCGCCACGGGAGGCTGGTGCTCGCGCTGGCGCGGTGGCGGGTCACCCGTGAGGAGCTGCAACGGCTCGGCGCGGCCACCGGCTCCGCGCGCTACACCGAGGTGCAGGGCTGGCGCGCCGACCGCGGGCTCCCCCGCCGGGTCGAACTCGTCGACGGGGACAACCGGCTGCTGGTCGACTTCGACAACGCTCTCTCCGTCGATTCGTTCGTCACCCTGGTGCGCCGCCGCACCGAAGCGATCCTCGAGGAGCTCTACCCCGGCCCGGACCAGCTGTGCGCCGAAGGACCGGAAGGCCGCTTCACCCACGAGCTGGTCGTGCCGTTCACCGTCTCGCGCGCGCCGAAGCGTGCCGACACGAGACAACCCGCCCCGCAGAGCCGGCGCCGCTACCCGCCCGGGGACCGCTGGCTCTATGCCGCGCTGTACTGCGGGCCGACCATCGCCGACGCGGCGCTGCACGACGTGCTCGGCCCGCTCGCGAACCGGCTACTCACCGAGGGCCGTGCCGAACGGTGGTTCTTCCTGCGCTACGGCGACCCCGACCATCACCTGCGGGTCAGGTTCGCCGGCGATCCGGAGTCGCTGCAGCGCACGGTGCTGCCCGCGCTGACACGGGCGGTCACACCGCTGGTCGACGACGGTCGCATCTGGCGGGTCGTCACCGACACCTACGTCCCGGAGATCGAACGCTACGGTGGCCCCGCGGCCCTCCGGCTCGCCGAGCGCGTCTTCCACGCCGACAGCGAGGCCGTGGTGGCGATACTCGGCCGGCTCTCTCCCGGCGATGCCGGGCGCACCGAACGCTGGCAGCTCGCGCTGCACGGCATGGACGGGTTGCTGTCCGGTCTGGGCTTCGATCTGCCCGGCAAGCTCGCCATCGTCCGGCGGCTGCGCGACGGCTACGCCACCGAGCACCACCTCGACGGTGCCGCCCGCCGCCCGATCGGGGCACGGTTCCGCGAACAGCAGCCCGACCTGGCGGCCCTGCTCGGCCCCGTGTGGCCCGATGGACACCCGCTGGTGCCCGGGTTCGAGGCGTTGGCCCGGCTACGCGCCGCGGCCGAGTCGATCGCCCCGCGGCTGCGCGCCCTCGACGCCGCCGGGGAGCTCACCCTGCCGCTCGACGAGTTGGCACCCAGCTACCTGCACATGCACGCCAACCGGCTGCTGCGCGCCAGCCAACGCCGCCAGGAAGCAGTGCTCTACGACTTCCTGACCCGCCTCTACGAGCAACGACAACACCGGGACCGACGAACGGGAAAGCCATGACCCGACAGAACGACGACGACAAGCTCCGGCTCAGCGACGAGACGCTCGCCGATCTGGACAGCGACGACGAGGCCGAGGGTGGGCTCCGCCGCGCCGCATGGTCGATGAACCCACCGACCGAGCCCACCGGATGCGACTGCTACGAGCGGGACTGCTGACCGGCGGTCGCGCCACACGTTCCGTGTCCGCGGACACGGTTGCACCGTGCGTGCTGGCAAGGACGATTACCGACTGCACGCCGATGATTGACGCCTCCGACCGGAGGCACCGGTCGGCAACGACGGAAAGGGAGCACCGACATGACCACGAGCAACGAGCCCGGTGATTCGCGCGAGGGACTGGACTTCGCGGAGGAAACCGTCACTGATCTCGAGTCGACCACCGAGCCCTCGGGCGGCTCGGGCGGGATGCCGCCGAACACCGGACAATGCTTGTCTCGGGACAGTTTCCCACAGCACTGTGAGCCACACACCCCGACGGAGTGGTGCTCATGACCGAGGACAAGGATCCCGGCGAGCCGGTGCGCCTCAGCGACGAGACTATCAGCGACCTGCATTCCGATGAGGCGCCGAGCGGGGGCATGAAGCCGATACCGGACCCGTCAACGAATTGGTACTACACGCGCAATGAGAATTGCGAGCTCTGGTCGTCACCGCCCGCATGCAACTTCTGATTATGGGCGGCTCCGGTCAGGTCCCCGGACGGTGCGACTCGACCTGGGACGACCAGCTCCGTGAACGACGAGTAGGCGCTGCAACCGCCCACGCCGGACGGTCGACCCCGGCGAGGACTCGCGGCCGACACTCGGGCAGTAGCGCCACGTGACCAGGAGGAGAGATGAGCAAGAATCGGGACGACGGAATCGACCGGCCGGCCGAGTTGAGCACCGAGACCGACGCCGAACCGGCAATCAACCACGAGACGATCGCGGATCTGGACAGCGGCGCGAACCCCGGCGGCGGTCGCCCTCGAGTGGTGGAGCAGACCGACCACTGCACCGATCCTTTCTGGTGCACCCTGGGGTGTCCGGAGATCTTCGGCGGGGAAGGCGGGACCGGACCCCGGCAGAGCTGCGACTGCTGACCGGGCACGGCCTCGACCGGCACCGAACGCACGTAACCCAACCGAGAGAAGAACTCCGACATGGCCAACAACCGACCGGAAACGGACCCGTTCCGGCCTCGCTCGTGTGGCTGCTGCCCGCCGGAGGGCCTGCAGCGTGCGCCGACCATCCATTGTCAATGATGGACACCATCACGCGCGCCTGGTCGCCGGTTCTGTCCGGCGATCTCGCGCACCGGGCCCGGGGACGCGCAGTGGAGATCGGCGAGGCGCTGCTCGACCTCCCGCATCCGGATGCCGGTGACGACCATTCGCTCGGCAACGGCAGCACCGGGCTGGCGTTGGTGCACTCGTGGCTGGCCGAGGCCACTGGGGCGGCGGCCCATCGCGAGCGGGCCACGTCGTATGTCGTGCACGCCCAGGAGGCCGTGCGGACGCGACGCACCAGCGCCGCCCTCTACGGCGGGTTTCCCGGAGTCGCCCTGGCCGTCGAGCTGCTGGGGGGCGGCGAGCGACTGGCCGCGGTGGACAGCGCGCTGGTCCGGGGGCTGTCCCGCTCGCCGTGGCGCGGACACTTCGACCTGATCTCCGGACTCGCCGGTGTGGGGGTGTTCGCCCTCGCGCGGCTGCACCGTCCGGACGGGGCCCGACTGTGCGAGCTGGTGGTCGACCGGCTCGCCGAGTCCGGCGTCGCACGGGGTTCCGGGATCGTCTGGCACACCCCGGCCGCATGGATGCTGCCGGAGACCGCCGCCGACTACCCGCAGGGCTACGACAACCTCGGCATGGCGCACGGCTCGCCGGGGGTGATCGCCTTCCTGGCCGGTTGCCTGGGCCGCGACATTGCCACCGATCGCGCGCGGGCGCTGCTCGACGCGGCGGTGGCCTGGGTGCTCGACCAGCAGCTGGACAGCTCGGGCGCGCGGTTCCCGGTGTGGCGTAGCCCCGGCGACGCCCCCCGCCCCTCGCGGACCGCCTGGTGCTACGGCGACCCGGGCGTGGCCGCCGCACTGCTGCTCGCCGGACGCGGCGCGGCGCGACCGGACTGGGCGGAGCTGGCCGTCGAGGTCGCGCTGGAGGCGGCTGCCCGGCCACCCGACCGGACCGGCGTCGTCGATGCATCGCTGTGCCACGGCGCCGCCGGCCTCGCGCACGTACTGGCTCGGATGCATCAGCTGACCGGCGTCCCGGCACTGGCCGATGCCGCCCACCCCTGGTACGAGCGCGCCATCGAGCTACCGGTGCGCGAGCTCGACAACGTCGGCTTCCTGACCGGAACGGGCGGGGTGGCGCTGGCCCTGCTCGCCGCGGTCGAGCCCGCCGAACCGACCTGGGATCGAACCCTCGCGTTGTCGGTCCCCACCCCGACCGCCGGCAACCACACGGCCGTCGTTACAGCAAAGGAGTGAAACCGATGCCCACGGAGGACGAGACAAACGCGATGCGAATCGAGGAAGAGACGATCGCCGACCTGGATACGGAAACCGTACCTACCGGCGGCCGGCTACCCGAGAACTGGTCCAAGCACTGCTCGTTCGGGGACACGGCGTGCTGCAAGTATCCGAGCTGAGAAAGGGGACCCGACAATGAGCGACAACCCGAATGGACCCGACGGTACCGACCTCGCCACCGAGACGGTCGCCGATCTCACCACCGGTGCCGAACCCGCCGGCGGCAGACCCAAGAAGACTCCGACCGCGGGCTGCGACGACCAGGACTGGAGCGCCTGGTGCTCGTACGGGCGGTCCGCCTGTTGCTGGGTCGAGTAGCGAAGTTCCGGTCCTGGGCCGCGCTGAGGAGGTCGTGGTGCCCACACAGGCCGAGCCGGACCTCGAAGCGCCTGCTTTCCAGGTCGACGGCATTCCGGTGACCTGGTCCGAGGTGGTGGACGAGGCCCGGCGGCGCGGCAGCTGGCAGGCGGTGCAGCGGGCGGTGTGGGAGGGCATGGCCTGCCTGGCCCAGGACCGGGCGTCCGGGCACGAGCCGTCCGGCGCCGTGGTGCGGGAGGAGGCGGCGCGGTTCCGCCAGGAGCGCCGGCTGACCGCGGCGGAGGACATGGAGTCGTGGCTTGACCGGTGGAGCCTGACGGTCGCCGACTGGATGGATCACGTCCGACGGACCCTGGCGCGCGACGCGCACCGCGACGACGCAGCGGAGCTCGCCCGGCGGCAGCCGCCCGGCGAGGACGGGATGAGCGGGTCGATGTGGGCGAGCGCGGTGTGCTCGGGGGCCCTCGAGCGGGTCGCCGCCGAGCTGGCGGGTGCGCTGGCGGTGCGCGCGGCCCTGGTCGAGACGCGCGCCGGCCCACCGGACGAGGATTCCGACGCCGCCATGGCGCGCTTCCGGACCGCCGTGTTGACCCCGGAGCGACTGGACACCGAACTGGGCTCGCGTCCACTCGACTGGGTGCGCCTCGACACGACGGCGCTCTCCTTCCGGACCGAGGACGCGGCGCGGGAGGCCCGGCTGTGCGTGGTCGATGACGGGCTCGCGCCGGAGGAGCTGGCCGGGAGCACCGGCGCCGCCCATGCGGACCGCCACTTCTATCTGGAGGACGTGGACCACGTATGGCGCAGCGCCCTGCTGGGCACCCACCCGGGCGAGGTGGTGGGGCCGCTCGCCGGCCCGGTGGGCTGGACGCTGCTCGTGATCCGACGACGCAGCGCACCGTCGGTGACCGACCCCGAGGTGCGGGAACGGGCGGAGGCCGCCCTGGTGGCGCGCGCGGTGCGCAAGGAGACCGACGACCGCGTCGTGTGGAGTGACGACTGAGCCGGCGGCAGTTCTGCTCGGCGAACCCACCTCTGGTCTGGTGACACGGGGACGGTGTCCGCCGACACCCATGGCACCGTCGCGAACCTGGCCATTCCGTCCACAACCCAACCACCGGCCTCGCCTCGCGCACCAGCTCGAGCCGCAGCCGGAATGGCGGCGTGACCACGGAACGGACGCCGTCCCTGACAACCGGCGCGCACCAGGGACTTCGAACGTCGGAGCGTTTCGGTGGACACGCTCGCAGTGTGTGCGACGGCGAGGACCGCGCGGGCTCCCCGACCGAGAATCGACCGTGCCCGAAGCGCGGAGAGGCGCGGACATGACCGAGAGCGGCACGTCCTACTGGCTCACCGCCAGCGGACCCCACGGCCGCCCAGAGGTCCATCGCCGCTCGCCTGCGTCGCCTGCTCGACGACCTGCGCGGCACGGCCTACCAGCCCGGCGGGAGCACCTTCTGATGGCCGGCGACTGCAAGCTGCGGCAGCGACAACGTGGTCTTCGCCCTCGCCACCCAAGCCCAAGCCCGTCGTCGGGCGACCCGGCGACGACGCCGGCCCGAGCTTCTAAGCCTACTGAGAGGAGGTGAAAACATGAGCACGGAGAAGGACGAGCGGAACCAGTCAGTCGAACTCAACCCGGAGACCGTCGCCGAACTGGACGTCGACGACGGATCAGTTCAGGGGGACAGGGCGCGGTTCACCTATGGTCCCGGTGACTGCACCAACGATTGCGGTGGCCTCGATACCTTGGGTCCATTGTGCTGGTGACCTGGATCGAGCGGGATCGGAAGGCTTGCTTCGCACGCGCCTTCCGGTCCCGCCGCCAGCAGTTCTGCGCACCGCACCCGGTGCTACCCCGCTGGGGGCGCGGGCGGAGGCGACGCCGGTGGCCCGCGGAGCGTGTCGGTGGACACGCTCGCAGCGTGTGCGGCGGCGAGGACCGCGCGGGCTCCCCCGCCGAGAATCGACGGTGCCGAAGCGAGGAGGCGATCCCATGACCGAGAGCAGCAGCAAGGGCGAGGCCCGCGAACCGCTGGATCTCGCCCCGGAGACGGTCGCCGACCTGGAGGTCCGCGACACCGACCCCGGTGGTGGGCTCAGGCCGGACCCGACCGCGGGGACCTGCGAGTGCACCGACGTCAACTACTGCACCTGGGGCTGCGGCGCCGGGAGCAACGTGGAGATGGGTTGCTGAACGGCGGCGGCCACGGATGCCGGCCACACGGTCGCATCACCGGGAATCAGAGGAGGAACGACGATGAACGACGCGACACCGCACCCGGAGCGGGCGGAGCCGGCCGAGGAGACGATCGCCGATCTGACGGCGGGAGGCGACGTCGGCGGCGGGCACAGGGCGATCTACACCCACCCGTGCGCGTACACCGATGACGACTTCAGCTGCGGGCCTGGAACCTGCGTGCCGCCGCCCAAGTGCGAGGACTGAGCGCGACGCTGCCCGCCGACGCGACCGGGAGGGTGTGCGATGACCGCGCTCGAGGCGACCCCGTTCGAGGACGTCCCGCTGCTGCGGGGCCTCTCGCCGGAGGTGCGCCGCCTCGTCGCGGCCGGCTTCGAGCCGGTCCGGTTCGCGTTCGGCGAGGTGATCGTGCGCCAGGGCGAGCCCGCGGACGCGCTCTACGTGCTGACCTCGGGCCGGGCGCGGGTGCTCGCGACGGCCGAGGACGGCTCCGAGGTGAGCCTGCACGTCCTCGGGGCCGGGGACAGCCTCGGCGCCGACGGGCTGGTGCGCGAGACCGCCCGAACCGCCACGGTGCGCGCCTCCGGCGAGGTCGAGGCCGGGCGGCTCGATGCGGCGGTGTTCCGGGCGCTTGCGGCGGCGAACCCTGAGGTGGCGACCCAGGTCGAGCTGGCCGTGCGCCGCCACCAGCTCGGCGACTTCCTGCGGGTGCGCAGCGAGTTCGGTGACCTGCCGGCCGAGGCGCTGGACACGCTGCTGGCCAGACTCGCGCGGGCGTCGATGCCGGCCGGCGCGGCGGTGATCCGGCAGGGCGAGCCCCCCGGGTCGCTCTACTTCGTCACCGAGGGCCGGTTGCGGGTGGTCTGCGACGGCCGTGACGTCGGGGCGCTGGGCCCCGGCGACCACTTCGGAGAACGGTCGCTGTTCACCGGAGAGGCGCGCTCGGCCGACGTGCACGCCGTCACCGCCTGCCAGCTGCTGTACCTGCCGCCGGAGACGTTCCGCACCCTGCTGGGGACCCACCCGGAGTTCCGCGAGAAGATCGCCCGCCGGGTCGCCCAGTACGACTACCGGGACCGCGCCCGCGTCTCCGCCGACATCGGTGCGGAGCTGCTCCCCGCCGACGCCGAGGGCCGCCCACCGGTCGGCGACGACCAGGTCGACGTCCTGGCCACCGAGCCGGCCGCGACGCGGTCGGACGGTGGGCGGCTCGGGCGGCTGCGCCCACCCCGGGCGGTACCACTGGTACGCCAGACCGCCGAGGTGGGGGCCGGCGCCGCCTGCCTGACCATGCTGGGCCGGTTCCACGGGCTCGCCGTCGAGCCGGAACGCGCGGCGCGGCTGGTCGCCGGCGCGACCGGCCTGGTCGCCGCGGCCCAGGAGCTCGGCATGACGGCCCGGTACGCCACGGCGTCCGGGGAGGAGCTCGACGGGCTGCCGGTGCCGATGGCGGCCGGCTGGGACACCGGGCACTGGGTGGTCGTCGAGGGGGTGGACCGGGCCGGGGTGCGGCTGACCGACCCCGCGGTGGGGCGCCGGCGCTGCTCCCGTACCGAGTTCGACCGGCACTGCGCCGGCGAGTTCGTGCTGGTCGGACCGGCGCCAGGGCCCTCGTCCGAGGCCGACGGCCGGGCGGAGGTGGTGGGCGAGGTGGCGACCGCGGTCGCCGGGCCGTTCGCCACCGCCGACGGCCGGTTCGTCAAACACCCCGGACGGGCCCGGAAGGTGCCGCTGGTGTGGCAGGTCGACGAGGCCGACTGCGGTGCCGCCTGCCTGACCATGGTGACCCGGTTCCACGGCCGCAAGGTCGGCCTGGCGCGGGTGCGCGAGCTGGGCCGCACCGGGGTGGAGGGCACCACCCTGTCCGGGCTCACCGACGGCGCGGAGGCGCTCGGGCTGGCCGCCCGACGGGTGAAGGCCTCCCGGCGCAACCTGGACGAGATGCCGCTGCCCGCGATCGCGCACTGGGACGGCAACCACTGGGTGGTCGTGGAAGGAGTCGACGAGCGCTCGGTGCGGGTGGCCGACCCGGCGATGGGGCATCGCCGGTTCTCCCGCACGGAGTTCGACGAACGCTGGAGCGGCTACGCCGCGCTGTTCGAGCCCACCCCCGCGCTGGCCGCCGCCGAGACCGGCGGGGTCGGCTTCGGCTGGATGTGGAGCCTGCTGCGCCCGTACCGCGCGCGGATGGCGGCGGCCCTGCTGCTCGCGCTCGCGGTGGCGGGCCTGCAGATGCTCGTCCCGGCCGCGCTGCAGGTCGCGGTCGACCGGGTGATCCCCGGCCGGGACGTGGGCCTGCTGTACCTGCTGGTGGCCGGTCTCGGCGTGCTGATCGCGGCCGTGTCGGTGGGCAGCTTCGGGCAGCGCTACCTGCTGGCGTGGGTCGCGGTGCGGATGGACTCGGGCGCGATGGACGCCCTGAGCAGCCGCCTGCTCGACCTGCCGATGAGCTACTTCTACGCCCGGCGCACCGGCGACATCCAGCGCCGGTTCGCGGGCATGCAGCAGATCCGCCGCATGGTCGTGGGCAACGGGGTGACGGCGATCACCTCGGTCACCCAACTCGCCGCCGGGCTGGTGTTCATGGTGGCGCTGAGCCCCACGCTGGCCGGGCTGTACTGGGCGAGCGTGCCCGTCTACGTCGTGCTGACCCGCTACGCCAACAACCGGCTGCGACCGCTGACCGACAGCCTGGAGGAGGCCTACGGGCGCTACTCCTCCCGACAGGTCGATGCCGTACGCGGCATCGAGACCGTCAAGGCGGCCGCGGCCGAGGACATGCTGCGTGGCTGGCTCGTCGATGAGTTCCGCGCCCTGACCCGCCGCTCGTTCCGCGTCGACCTGGGCACCATGCTCTACGAGGGCGCCACTCGCATGGTCACCCTGGTGTCGCTGGCGCTGTTCATCTGGGTTGGCGTGTCCCTGGTACTGGCCGGGAACCTGTCGATCGGCGAGCTGGTGGCCTTCAACGCGCTGCTCGGCCTGACCAATGCACCCGTGCTGTCTCTGCTGGGGATGTACGACCAGCTGCAGCTGGTGTCGGTGCTGCTCGGCCGGCTCTCCGACGTGTTCCAGACCGAGCCCGAGCAGGGCGCCGACCGCTCGCACCTGGCACCGGTGCCCGCCCTCGCCGGCCGGGTACGGCTGCGCGACGTCGGGTTCCGCTACGGCGGGACCGACGCACCTCGCATCCTCGAGCACCTCAGCCTCGACGTGCCTGCCGGAGCCACCGTCGCCATCGTCGGACGCAGCGGCTCGGGCAAGACCACCCTGGCCAAGCTGCTGGCCGGGCTCGTCGAGCCGACCGAGGGGGCCATTGCCTACGACGGCGCCGACATGACCACGCTGGACTACCGCGAGCTTCGCCGGCACATCGGCGTGGTGCTGCAGGAGAGCTACCTGTTCGCCGACACCATCGCCGGCAACGTCGCCTTCGGGTCCGCGGAGCCGGACCCGGCCCGGGTGCAGTGGGCGGCGAAGGTGGCCAACGCCCACGAGTTCGTCGCCCGGCTCCCGCTGGGCTACCAGACCAAGATCGGCGAGACCGGCTTGCTGCTCTCCGGCGGGCAGCGCCAGCGCATCGCCATCGCCCGGGCGGTCTACGACGGCCCCTCCGTGCTCATCCTCGACGAGGCGACCAGCGCGCTGGACACCGAGTCCGAACGCGCCGTGCAGGAGAGCATGGGACGGCTGCTCGAGGGCCGCACGTCGTTCGTCATCGCCCACCGCCTGTCCACCGTGCGGCACGCCGACCTCATCGTCGTCCTGGAGAAGGGCCGCATCGTCGAGCAGGGCACCCACGACGAGCTGATGGACCGCGAGGGCCTTTACTTCTACCTGACCGGCCAACAACTCAACCTGTGACGCGACGTCGCCCGCGCCGAGATGCACGTCAGCGCGAGTTGTCGATCTCTGGGGAACGCTGAGCTGCATCTCGACGGGCCGGTTCGGGATGCGTCGGCTCGAGCGTGTCGCGGACCCAAGAGGCCGCTTGACGACTGAGTGGCCACCTCCGCGTGACCGGAGTGTGCCTGCCCGCACACACCGAGCGTGCTCGCCGACGCGGACCGCGGCCCCGATCTGGCCGATCATCGACCCCGCGGCGTCGTCGCCGACGTGGTCGCCGAAGGGAGTCGACATGAAGGTCCGCGGTCCCCTGGTCACGCTGGCTGCGGTGGCGACCCTGGCGCTGGTCCTGCTCGGGATGAACCTGTCCCGCACCCCCGCCGGCCGCCCGGCTGATCTCGCCGCGACGCAGGCGCCGGCAGGGCCGCGGGCGGCTCCGGCGACGCCCGCCCATTCGGCACCGGCCCCGCCGTCGGCACCCGCCGCCCCCACCGAGGCCGTCTACGCGGGCCGCTCCAGCGGCGACGAGGTGACGGTCGCCATCGCGGTCCGCGACGGCGCGGCCGCCGGCTACCTCTGCGACGGCACCGCGATCGAGGCCTGGCTCGAGGGCACCGTTGAGGGCGATCGGGTGAGCCTGAGCGGCGCCGACGGTGCCCGGCTGAGCGGCTCGATCGACGGCGATGCGGTGTTCGGCACGGTGCGGGCGGACGCGGGACAGAGCTGGCCGTTCGCGGCCGAGGTCGCACCGCCCCCGGCCGGGCTCTACCAGGGCGAGGGGACCGTCGACGGGACACCCACCCGGATCGGCTGGATCGTGCTCCCCGACGGCAGCCAGGTCGGCATCGCCACCTCCGGCGGTCGGAAGAATCCGGCACCCGCGCTGGATCCCGGGCGGGGCGGGGCCACCGTCGCGGGGGCCTTCGTGCCCGCCGAGCGCATCGAGGGCGGCGACGCCGCCGGCTGGCCGCGGTAGGCCCGGCCGGAACAGGTAGGGAGGAGCGTTTCCCATGTCCGTTCGGTCCGCACCCCAGACCCCGGCGACGCGCCTGGTCGCGATCCTGCTGCCGGTGGCGGCGGGCTCCGCCGTGGCGGTGGCGCTCGGGGTGTACGGCAGGCTGCACGAGCCCACCGGCGTCGCGATCAACCTGGCCGGATTCTCCGGCACCCTGGCGGTGAAGACCTGGTTCACCAGCGCGGCCCTAGCGTTGGCCCTGGTGCAGGTCGGTTCGGCGCTGGTGATGTACGGCAAGGTGCGGGGGGTGGTCGGTCCGCCCTGGATCGGGACGCTGCACCGGTGGTCGGGGCGGGCGGCGGTGCTGCTCACCGTCCCGGTCGTGGTGCACTGCCTCTACGCGCTGGGCTTCCAGTCCGCGACACCGCGGGTGCTGCTCCACTCGCTGTTCGGGTGCTTCTTCTTCGGGGCCTTCACGACGAAGATGCTGCTGCTCAACCGTCGCGGGCTGCCGGGCGGCGCGCTCCCGGTCGTCGGCGGCCTGGTCTTCGCCGGGCTGGTCGGGCTGTGGCTCACCTCGGCGCTGTGGGTGTTCAGCACGGTCGGGGTGTCCCTCTAGCAACACGGAAGGTGCGATGTGGGTCGGGCGAGCTACAGACCGGATCGGTGCCGCGGCGGGCGGTGCTTGCGGGAACCGCCGTCGGGACGCTGGCCCTGGTCGCCGGCTGCGCGACCTACGGTGTGGCACCCGCCGCGCCGGACGAGCCCGCCGCAGCGGAGCCGGCCGACGCAGCGGGGCCGGCCGACGCAGCGGGGCCGGTCGACGCAGCGGGGCCGGCGGACGCCGCGCCGCTCGCCCGGACCGCGGAGATCCCCGCCGGTGGCGGCACCGTGTTCCGCGATGCGGGGGTCGTGGTCACCCGACCGGAGCCGGGCACGTTCCGGGCGTTCTCGGCGACCTGCACCCATCAGGGATGCGCGGTCGTCGACGTCAGCGGCGGCACGATCAACTGTCCCTGTCACGGCAGCAAGTTCCGGATCGCGGACGGTTCGGTCGCCGCCGGCCCCGCCCCGCGGCCGCTGCCGACGCGGGAGATCACCGTCGAGGGCGGCGCCATCCGTCTCGCGTGACCGGCGCCGGGCCGCGACACCCGGCAACTGCCCCCGAAACGTTGGAGAGGAGAACGACATGACCGAGTGGAGTCCCGGCGACCCGGTGGAGCTGTCCGAGGAGACCGTCGCCGATCTCGATGCTCCCGGCGACCCCACCGGCGGGAGGGCCCGCGGGATGGCGATGCTGAGCTCGCAGGATTTTGATCCATGCGTGAGCGACGAGCTCACGCGACGAAGTGCGCGTGAACCCAGCGGCTCCGCAGGGCCAGATGCGTAGACCGTGCCAACAATGAATGGAGGAGGTAGCAGCAGCAGCAGCATGAACAAGGAGACAAGGACGCGTTCCGACCCGGCCGACGATCCGGTCGAACTCCACCCGGAAACGGTTGACGATCTCGACACGGCAGGTGATCCGGGGGGCGGCAGGATAGCGATGAGTTCGGCGGGATGGGGTCGGTGCCGCGGCGGCGCCCAGGCGATCGGCGTGCTCGGCTACGGCGCGCTCGCCTACCTGCTGTTCCTGGTGTCGGTGCTCTACGCGATCGCCTTCCTGGCCGATGCCGTCGTGCCCTACACCGTGGACAGTGGACGGGTCACCGGCGCGGCATGGTCGGCGGTGATCATCGACCTGCTGCTGTTGTCGGCATTCGCGATCCAACACAGCGTCATGGCTCGACCCGCATTCAAGCGCTGGTGGACCCGGTTCGTGCCGGCGTCCATCGAGCGCAGCACGTACGTGCTGCTGTCCAGCCTGATCCTGCTCGGCATCTTCTGGCTGTGGCAGCCACTGCCGGCGATCGTGTGGGACGTAGGACCGACCGCGGCGCGAGACGTGCTCTGGGCCGTGTACCTGGCCGGCTGGGGCCTTGTGGTCCTCTCGACCTTCATGATCAACCACTTCGATCTGTTCGGGCTGCGCCAGGTCTACCGGCGGGCCCGGGCGATGGACCCGGCCCCGCTCGGCTTCGGGGCGTCGATGCTCTACCGGGTCGTCCGGCACCCGATCATGACGGGGTTCTTCATCGCGTTCTGGGCGACCCCGACCATGACCTGGGGCCACCTGCTGTTCGCCGCGGTCGCCAGCGGCTACATCATCGTCGCGGTGCGGTTCGAGGAGCACGACCTGCGTCGGGCGCTGCCCGAGTACGCCGAGTACGCAGCCCGGACACCCCGGTTCGTGCCGGGAATGCCCGCACCGCGCCGCTGATCATCTCGATGGACGCCGCCGCTGAACCGCCCCGGGTCCGGTAGAGACTCGACCGAGCCGAGGGGCGCCCGGCATCATGTGGCGTCCCACACCCCTCGTCATGGTCAACGTGACAACAGGGCTGTCGGAC
>JAKDNL010000686.1 GCA_030451825.1 Pseudonocardia sp.
GCAGCAACACCCACCCCCCCCCCGCCCCCGCCCCGGGGTCCGGGGTGCTTCCGCCGGAACCACCCCCCCGCCGCGGCGCCTGCGGTGTGGTGGGGCCGGTGGTGCGGGTCGGTCACCGGGCGGCGCCCGCGACGCCGGCGCCCAGGAGGTGCTCGACGACCGCAGCGAGGTCGGCAGTGACGGCCTCCCCCGGCGCGTACACGGTCAGCGGCTGCTGGGCGCTGTAGGCCTCGGGGACCCGCACGGAGCGCCGCACCGGCGGGGTGACCAGGTCACCCCAGCCGTCGCGGACCTGGGCCAGGACGTCGGTGTAGTAGCGGCCACCGCCGCCGGGCACGATCGAGGGGACGACACCGGCGAGGCGCAGCCGCGGGTTGTAGGCGGCGGCGACCTGGGTGACGGTGTCCTCGAACGCGGCGACGGCGCCGGCCTCCTTCTCCATCGGCGCGAACACGGTCACGGCCAGGTCGGCGGCGACCAGGGCCGCGACGGTGACGGTGCTCAGCGAGCCGGGGCAGTCGATCAGTGTGATCGCCGGGGGCTGCGGGTCGGCGGCGATCGCCATCCGCAGTTTCTGCTCTCCGCCGAGCACCCGGGACAGGGTGACGTCGGCGCCCTCCATCTCGGCGCGCCGCGCCGGGACGACGCTCAGCTGATCGACGTCGACGACCGGGCGGGCCGCGTCGATGAGAGCGGCGCCGTGGAACAGGACGTCGCTGACGGTGGGCGCCCCAGCCGGCTCGTGGTGTCCGAGCCAGTGCGAGGCGTTGGCCTGCGCGTCCAGGTCGACGACCCGCACCGGCCGCCCGGTGCGCTGGGCCAGGCGGGCGGCGGCGTTGACGACGAACGTGGTCTTGCCCGCGCTCCCGCCCTGGTTGCCGACGGCGATCACGGTCATGCCGGGGATCCTTCCGGGTCCGGGGTGCTTCCGGCGGAAGCACCCTGCCCGCCGCCGGCGGCCGCGCCGTCGTGGGCGGTGTCGGGGGTGGCGAGGCGCTGGTGGTCCTCGACGGTGAGCTCGTAGCCGGCGTGGGCGGCGAGGCGCCGCACGTGCCGGCGGTCGTGGGCGGACCACTGCTGCTGCTGGCCGTAGGGCCACTGGGCGGGGTGGGTGAGCGCGTTCTCGGTCCCGGCGAGGGCGACCGCGACTGCGGCCCGGCGGGCGGCCAGCCGCCCGGCGGCGGCCTCGCGGGCCATCCAGGCCACGGCGACGTCGTCGACGTCGTCGGGCAGTTCGTTCTCGAGGTCGAGGAGATCGGCGCCGCACCACTCGGCTGCGGTCGCGGCCACGATGTAGGGCTCGACGGTGTGGTCGACCAGCAGCGCGTCGGCGAGGATCTCGGCGGCCAGCTCCGGGTCCAGCTGCCCGGTGACCAGCCGGGCGCCGGCCGGCGCCCGGACCTCGCCCGCGGCGAGGTCGCGTTCCGCGGCCGCGGCGGCGTCACGGCGCCGCCGGCGGTCCTCCTCGTTCAGACCTGCCGCGCCGGTGCTCTGGGTGCTTCCGGCGGAAGCACCGTCGCCGATACCGAGGATCCGGTCCCGGGCATCGGCGTCGCGGGTGTAGTAGGTGACGCGGGCGCGCCCGCCGTGGGTGCTGACGTGAGCGACCGCGCCGTCGGGCAGCACTGGCGAGTCGGCGACGACCGGGACCTCGACACCGGGGACGGTGAAGTGGTCACCGAGCCGGTGGTGCCACTGGTCGGCGCCGAACTCGGCGCCCAGGTCGTCGACGACCTCGACGCCGGCGGCCCCGAGTTGGGTGTGCAGCTGGGCGGCGTGCTCGCGGGCTTGGGCGGCGGCCAGGCGGGCCTCGACGACGCCGCGGACCCCGCGCCAGGTGTCACGCTGGGCGTCGCGCCACGCATCGGTCAGCTCGTCGTCGGGCAGCTCCAGCAGCCGCAGCGTGTCTGCGACGGTCAGTTCGCCGGCGCCGAGCGCGGCCACCAGTGGCTCGGGCAGCCGCAGCAGTGAGAGCCGCTTGTGCACCTGCCCGGCGCTGACGCCGGTGTCGGTGGAGATCCGGCGCTCGGACCAGCCGCGGTCCCGGAGCCGCCCGAACGCGCGGGCCTGCTCGATCGGGGTGAGGTCCTCGCGCTGCAGGTTCTCCACCAGCATCGAGATCACGGCGTCGTCGTCGCCGGCGAGCTCGTCCCGGACCACGACCGGGACCGTCGGCACGCACGCCACCTGGGCGCCGGCGTGCCGACGGTGCCCGGCCAGGATCACCCACTCCGGCCCGGCCCCGAGGTCGACGTCCGGGCGGGCGGCCTCGAACGCGGCCCGGCTGACCACGACGAGGGGCTGCAGGACGCCGCGCTCGGCGATCGAGGCGCCGATCCCGGCGACGTCACCCATGCCGTCCCGGATGTTGTCCGGGTGCGGCGCCAGCGCCCCGAGCTCCACGATGCGGATCCGCTCCCCGTCGGCCGGGGGCGCCTCGGCGGCCGCAGCCATCGCCCCGAGGATCCCGCCCCGCGCCGCCGCGGTGGCCGGGGTGCTTCCGCTGGAAGCACCGTCGCCGGTGTCCTCGGCCGGGGCCGTGCTGCGGCGCCCGATCCGGGCCGCCGCCTCGCCCTGTAGTCCGCGCTTGCTGCTCCGTGCCGCCATGTGTGCGCTCCGCCCGCCGTCGACGACTACCGATGATCCCGTGGGTGCTTCCGCCGGAAGCACCCACCATCATTATATGGATTGTATGGGTTGAGTGTCGGTGGCGCGCCGGCGGGGCTGCTTCCGCTGGAAGCACCCCGGTCGCGGAGACCGGACAGGTGCCGGTCGAGCGCGCCGCGGGCCATCGAGGGGTAGTCGCCCCGGATGCCGGTCACGGCGGCCGGGAGCTCGCGTAGCCGGCCGCGCCAGGGGGCGAGCCGGTGGCCCAGGACGCGGAGCGGGTCGCGGGCGCCGCGGAAGGCGTCGCCGCGGTGGTGTTCGGGTCGGTCGGGGTGGTGGTCGAGGGCCCAGAGCAGCCCGGCGGGGCTGCCGCCGGCCTGCCACCACCAGCACAGCAGCGCCCGTGCCCGCCACAGCGGGACGGGGCGCCGTCCGCCGGGCTGGAGCCCGAGACGGTGCAGGACCCGCCGGGTGGCCTCGGTCCGTTCAGGACCGTGTTCGGGGATCCGGAACAGGGGCCAGCGGTGCCCGCTGGTGTTCGGGGGTTCGAGCCGTCTGCCGTTCAAGGGCTTGTTGTTTACGAGAGATTCGGGGAGGTCGCCACTTTCATCCACAGCCGTGCTGACCTGGGCGAAGGTCGGCTGGTGGTCGGGTGGCGCGGCCCGGGGCGGGGCTGGGTGTGGGCGGCTGGT
>JAKDNL010000687.1 GCA_030451825.1 Pseudonocardia sp.
CGCCCAGCGACCAGTACGAACAGGTCATCACCGGTGCCGAGCGCGCCGACCGGAGTCACGGGTTGCGGCGCTAGGAACGGCCGTGGGCTGCGGGTCCGGACGCGTCGTGACCGCCACGATCTGCCGACACGACATCGCACCGGAACCCGCGCACACCGGCCCGGCTCAGCGAGATCGGCGCGCTCAATAACCTGCTCGGTCGGTCCTACTCGGCGGTCAGGGCACGTGCCGGAAGGGGGGTGCGACGCGGATCTGATGCCCGCGCAGATGACGGGCCTGGCCTCGGCCGGGAACCTGTCGTGAACCCACTATTGGTGGCGGAGTTGTTGGCCGGGGCTGGCGGGTCTGACGTCCGTGCGGTTGGCGAGCGTGTTGTCCGTCAGTCGTGACAGACGGCGGTGTCGTGTTCTGCGGCTTCCCCCCGGGTCGTGACCCGCGTTCCGCCGCTCCTGCGGGTTTGTTGCCGTCGGGCGCCTCGCCCCGCCGCCAGTGGCCGGGCGTCGTCGAGCCGAGGCACCGACCTGCTGCGGCGCCCCCGGGGAGGTAGACCACCGGGCCGATGGCCAGCGCCGTGTCGTTGACCGGAACCGTGCGGACCAGACCAAGATCGGTGGACGTTCGGTCCTCGGACGTCATCGGTCGGCGCTGTTGTCTACTCGTTCGATCCGGGTCCAGCCTTTCCAGCCCCGCTCCTCCAGGATCGCCAGCAGCCGCGCGGCGGCCGGTCCCCCGTGTTCGAGCAGAATCGCGTCCAGCAGCTCGACGAGCCGGTCGTCGTAGCCGTCCGCCCCCATCTCGCCGGTTTCGTGAGCGCGAGTGAACAGCCGCTCGATGATGTCGGCGACCTCCACGACCCTCGGGTCGTCGACCGGCCAGTCGAGTGCGCCGCTGAGTAGGCTGTAGAGCTTGACCATGTCGGGGTCTTCGAGGTCCTCGTGCTTCTGGGCGATGATGGCGTCGATCCGGTCCGGGACCTGGGCGGCGAGCAGGATCCAGGCGTCGCGCTCCAGCTCGACGTACCGCTCGTCGACGCCGAGATCGCGGACCCGGTCGAGGTAGCCGACCACGCTCGCCGGGAGTGCCAGGTGTTCCCCGGCCGCGAGCCGGGCGAGCCGGGTGCGGGTGCTCTGCAGCCGCCCGATCTCCGCGCGCAGCTCCCTGTTGATGTCCTGGACGCCGCCGAGGAACTCCTCGCAGGACGCGTCGAGGAGCTCCTGCACGCGGGCCAGCGGCACACCGGCCCCCGCCAGGACGTGGATCCGGATCAGTCGCACGACCGCGGCGGCGCCGTAGCTGCGGTACCCGGAGTGGTCGCGCTCGGGCTCCGGTAACAGCCCGATCTTGTGGTAGTGGCGTACCGCCCGCACCGTCACCCCGACGTGGGCCGCGAGCTGGCTGATGGTGAGCATGGGTGGTCTCCGACCGCCTCAGGCGATCTTGCGGCGGTAGGTGACCATCGCCAGGACATAGGCCACGACGAGGATGCCGACGCACCAGGCCAGCGCGATCCCGATGTCGGCGTCGACCGGCCGCCCGGCGAACAGGTTGCGGATCGTGTTCGCGATCGAGGTCACCGGCTGGTGCTCGGCGAACCAGCGCACCGGACCGGGCATGGACGCGGTCGGGACGAACGCCGAGCTGATGAACGGCAGGAAGATCAGCGGGAAGGAGAAGGCGCTCGCCCCGTCCACGGACTTCGCCGTCAGGCCGGGGATCACCGCGATCCAGGTCAGCGCGAGGGTGAACAGCACCAGGATGCCGGCCACCGCGAGCCACTCCAACACCCCCGCCCCGGTCCGCAGGCCCATGAGCAGGGCGACGCCCACCACCAGCACCAGCGAGACGACTCCGGCGACGATCGAGGTGAGCACGTGCGCCCACAGCACCGCCGACCGGGAGATCGGCATGGACTGGAACCGGTCGACGATGCCGCCCTGCGTGTCGGTGAACAGCCGGAACGCGGTGTAGGCGACGCCCTGGGCGATGGTGATGACCAGGATGCCGGGCAGCAGGTAGCTCACGTACGAGCCGGTCCCGGCCCCCTGCCCGGTGTCGATCGCGCCGCCGAGGACGTAGACGAACAGCAACATCATGGCGATGGGGACGATCGCGGTCGTGATGATGGTGTCCGGGCTGCGCGCGATGTGGCGCAGGGATCGCCCGGTGAGGACGGCGGTGTCACGCAGGAAGTGTGCGGCCATGGGTTCGCTCCTCACTTGTCCGCGGGCACGCTGTCGGGTGCGCCTTGGCGGCGGCCGACGACGGCGAAGAAGACGTCCTCCAGACTCGGCTGCTTCTCCACGTACTCGATCTCGGCCGGCGGCAGCAGCTGCTTGAGTTCAGCGAGGGTGCCCTCGACGATGATCCGGCCCTCGTGCAGGATCGCGATCCGCTCGGCCAGCTGCTCGGCCTCCTCCAGGTACTGCGTGGTGAGCAGCACCGTCATGCCCTCCCGGGCCAGCTCCCGGACCGCACCCCACACCTCCTGGCGCGCCTCGGGGTCCAGCCCCGTGGTGGGCTCGTCGAGGAACACCACCGGCGGGTCCCCGACCAGGCTCATCGCGATGTCCAGCCGCCGCCGCATACCCCCGGAGTACGTCGCCACCTTCCGTGCGCCGGCGTCGGTCAGCGAGAACCGGGCGAGCAGCCCGTCGGCGACCCCGCGCGGGTCCGGCAGGTGCCGCAGCCGCGCGACCAACACCAGGTTCTCCCGGGCCGTGAGGATCTCATCGACCGCGGCGAACTGTCCCGTGAGGCTGATCGACTCCCGCACCCGCGCCGGCTGCGTGCCCACCTCACAACCGTTGACGACGGCGGTGCCCGCGTCGGCCCGCAGCAGGGTGGACAGGATCCGCACCAACGTGGTCTTGCCCGCCCCGTTCGACCCGAGCAACGCGAAGATGCTCCCCCGCGCCACGTCGAGGTCCACGCCGCGCAGCACCTGCAGCTCTCCGTAGGACTTCTCCATGCCGCGTACCCGGATCGCCGTCATCGCGGGTCCCCCGCTGCGGCGGCGCGGGCGACGTCCTCCACCAGCCGGTCCCGCTCCTTTCTGATCCACTGGCCGTCCGAGTACTTCCGCAGGAACGCCTCGGCGAACTCGACGGGATCGTCCCCGACCACCATGCCGACCGGTGTCGCGTCGGTCGCGGCCCGCTCGAACAGCTCGGCGAGATCGGAGTGCATCGCCACCAGGACATCGCCCTTGCTCATCGCCCCGGCGTACATCAGGTACCGCTCGAGCGCATCGACCGTCGCCCGGTAGGGCGCCGGCAGCTCCGCGAC
>JAKDNL010000688.1 GCA_030451825.1 Pseudonocardia sp.
GGACCCCTCGGGACCACAGGGTGAGCGAGGGGACCCTTCGGGACATCCCTGAGCAGGGGCCGGGCGGGGCGGGGGCGGGACGGCTCAGCAGGGCTGGAAGGCGGCGACCTGGTAGGTCGGGGAGGGCGCGTCGGTGCGGGTCAGGACCACCTTGCCCAGCGCCGGGGCGGAGGTACCCCAGACCGTCGTGCAGGCGTTCACCGTGACCGAGCCGCCGGGCTCGACGGGCGGGTCGGCGGCGCGGTCCGGTTCGGTCACGCGCCCGGACCCGCCGGACCGCCCGTGCAGCACCACGACGGCCTGCTCGCAGGACGGTGCCGCGGTGGCCTGCATCAGCTGCGCCAGCGCGGCGTCGGTGACCAGTCGGCAGACCCGGCGTGCGTTGTTGCCCGCCACCCCGGAATCGAGCGAGACCAGCGCCAGCTGCGGCCGGTCCACCCCGAGCACCATCCGCATCTCGTTGCCGGCCTGCGCGTCGACCTGGGCCTGCTGCGCGGTGATCTCCGAGGACCGGAACTGGTAACCGATGCCCGAGATCACCAGCAGCACGACCCCCACCGCAAGCACGCGCCAGCGGGGGAGCAGCAGCAGACCGGCCAGCACGACCCCGACGCCGGCCGCGAGGCCCCACGACCACGGGTTGTTGCTCGTCGCCCACACCAGGGCCCCGACCAGCACCAGCCCGGCCACGTGGGGCGCCCAGCCGAGCAGCAGGCGGTCCAGCCGCAGCAGGTAGAGCAGCACCAGCGTGCCGAAACCGATCCCGACCGGCATCCACCACCGCGCCGGGTCGTCCAGGAACGGCAGCAACAGCAGCGCGGCCGGGACCAGGCCGAGCCCGACCGCGAGCTTCAGGTTGCGCGGGCGCAGCCTGCGTCGCCAGTCCGGACCCGGGTCGCCCGGCGGGCCGTCGCCCGACGGACTCCCGCTCGACGGGCCGCCCACCGGGCCCGGGCCGGCACCGACCGCGCCGGGGGAACCCGGGCCGCCTTCCGGAGCCCGTCCGGCAGGATCCTGGCCGCTGCCGGAGGTCCGGCGGCGTCCGGTCGCCCACGGGTCCGCCACCGGACGTCGTTCCGGGGGCACCGCGGGCAGGTTCGGGGTCGGCTCGGGCGTGGGCTCCATCGCCGGTCAGCGTAGCGCCGCAACCAGCCACCCGGCCCCTCTCGCGGAAGCATCCACGCATCAACCGCCCAGCGCGTTCCGGCGGTGGCCTCCCGGCGGGAGACGCTCAGGAGCGGCGGGTGTCGACCCGGTGGAAGTTCCGGAACGCCCGGGACGGGGTCGGGCCGCGCTGGCCCTGGTACCGGGAGCCGACGCCGTCGCTGCCGTAGGGCCGCTCGGCCGGGCTGGAGAGCCGGAACAGGCACAACTGGCCGATCTTCATCCCGGGCCAGAGCGTGATCGGCAGGTTGGCCACGTTCGAGAGTTCGAGCGTGATGTGCCCGTTGAAGCCCGGGTCGATGAAACCGGCGGTCGAGTGCGTCAGCAGGCCCAGGCGTCCGAGCGAGCTCTTCCCCTCGAGCCGACCGGCCAGGTCGTCCGGCAGGCCGACCGACTCGAACGTCGACCCGAGCACGAACTCGCCCGGGTGCAGCACGAACGGGTCGTCGCCCTGCGGTTCGACGGCCGTCGTCAGCTCGTCCTGCTGCTCGGCCGGGTCGATGTGGGTGTAGCGGGAGTTCATGAACACCCGGAAGAAGCGGTCCAGCCGCACGTCGATACTCGAGGGCTGGATCATCTCCGGAGCCCAGGGGTCGAGCAGGAGGCGCCCGGAGTCGATCTCCTTGCGCAGGTCGCCGTCGGACAGCAGCACCGGCTCGTGCACCTCTTCCCGGACCGAGGAGCTGGGCGCGCTCAGCCTATCGGCGGCCCGGAGTCAGGCGTCGCTCGACTCCGCCGGATCGGTCGTGACGTCCTCCGACACCTCGCCGGCGGGCTGGTCCTCGGCCAGGCGCGGCGACCGGGAGAGGCCGAACATCCAGGCGACCGCCTGCTCCGCGCGGGCCGCCTCCAGCCCGTCCGACGGGGCCGGGCGCCGGCCGTGGTCGCCGTCCAGGATCTGGGCGACCGTCGGGGACACCGACGAGCCGCCGATGCTGCGGATCGAATCTCCGGGCTGCGGCACGTTCGGGCCGTCCACCAGCACCGCGACCGTGCCGAGGCCGGGCGCGTCGGTCACCAGGTCCGGGTCGTCGGAGACCAGCACGGTCGCCGCGGCGAGCAGGACCAGCAGGTCGGACAGCGCGGGCGAGGGCGTGACGACGACCCGCGGGTGCCGCTCCAGCGAGAGCGCCGGCTCGTCGCGGGCCAGCTCGCCGGTGATCACGACCTCGGTGTCCGGGTGCCGTTCCAGCAGCGAGGCGAGGCCCGCCAACGCGCTGTGCGACGACGGCCGGTCCAGCGCCACCAGCACCAGGCGCCGCAGGTCCTCGCGCACCCGGGAAAGGGCGTCCGCGCAGCGCACGTCGTCCGGGCGGGGCAGGGAGTTCACGGTGTCGCCGATGGTGAGCACGTTCGGGCCCAGCGGGCTGCCGAGCGCGGCGCCACTGGTGGTCAGGAACAGCGACGCGAGCTGGCCGATCACCCGGCGGTGCGCCTCCTGCGGGAACGGGCAGAGCAGATCGTCGGTACCCATCCCGGCCTGCATGTGCACGACCGGGATCCGGCGCCAGAACGCGACCGTGGCCGCGACCGAGGCGGCCAGGCCGCCCCCGTGCACCAGCACCGCGGACGGGTCCTGGTCGACCATCAACCGGTCCAGCCGGGTCATCAGTGCGGCGGCGACGTCCGCGACGCCGGGTGCGGTGTCCAGGGGCAGCAGGATGGTGATGTCGGTCGGCACGCCGAACGCGTCGAACGTCTCGTGCACGCCCATCGGGTCCGCGCCGGTAGCGACGGTGATCGCACGGATCCGGTCGGTGGCCGCGATCGACGCGGCGACCGGTGCGAGACGGGCGACCTCGGGACGGCTCCCGGCCACGAGCAGGACATCGTGCTCGTGATCAAGTGAAGGACTTCCCAGTAACGGATCGAACATCGACATCGAGACTCCTTCCGGTCGGGAGCTGACCGCCGATCAGAAGTCTGAACGCACGGGCTCGCGTCCGTCGAGCACTCCTCGCCAGGTGGTCGTCGCCATACGACGTCCGGGCCCGGGTCCTACGTCCGTCCGGAGCAGGGTGCTAGAGTCTCGGCACGATCTGCGGATGTAGTTCAATGGTAGAACATCAGCTTCCCAAGCTGAATACGCGAGTTCGATTCTCGTCATCCGCTCC